>NZ_JAGGLG010000031.1 GCF_017874315.1 Symbiobacterium terraclitae
ATACGCTCTACATGAGCCATCTCGATCTTCAATCCTTTCACCCCTGCAAACTGGAAATGCGGCACATCCCAGTTTACAGGTTTGGAAGTTCGAGGCGGCTCACTTTTGCGTGATCAAATGGCCCCCGAATGGCTCCCTTTTAGGTTATCAAACACAGTGCGCCACGCCTGGGCCTCCTTGGGGCGAGCGGTGCCTTTTCCAGTACTCCGCATGAGTATCCCGCATGAGTATCCCCCATGAGTATTCCACGTGAGTACTCCACATGAGTATTCTACATGCTGTGTTGTCGATGATCCGCGACAATTTTGATATGCCGGTGTTTCTTTTCCACCCTTGCATATATATGCGGCCGGGTGTATATTCACTCCATACTGTTGTGGACACAGCCGTAAGGAGTAGATGAGGATGAAGCAGATTCGCATCATGGCCCTGGGCCTGGCGCTGTCCCTGGCGCTGACAGCCTGTGGCGGCGCGCAGAGCGGCCAGAAGGGGAACAAGCAGTCGGAGGCCCCGGCGAACCACCTGGAGCAGATCAAGGCGGCCGGCAAGATCGTGCTCGGCACCAGCGCCGATTACCCCCCGTTTGAGTACCACGAGATCGTGAATGGAAAGGATACCATCACGGGCTGGGAGATCGAGATGGCGCAGGCCATCGCCGACAAGCTGGGCGTCGCGCTCGAGATCAAGGAAGGCAAGTTCGAGACCCTGATCGCCGACCTCAACACCGAGAAGACCGACTTCGTGATCTCGGCCATGTCCATCGACGAGGACCGCAAGCAGTCGGCCGACTTCTCGGAGCCCTACTTCCACGGCGGCCAGGTCGTGCTGGCCAAGAAGGCCAACGCCGGCGAGCTGAAGGACGCGGCAAGCCTGAACGGCAAGACCGTCGGCGTGCAGCTCGGCTCCACCGGCGAGGAGGCCGCCAGGGAAGTGGAGGGCGCCACGATCAAGTCGTTCGACGCCTTCGAGGCCGCCGTGCTCGACCTGATCTCCGACCGGGTCGACGCCGTCGTGGCCGACTACGCCGTGGCCCAGAACTACGCCAAGAGCTACACTGACCTGGTGGTCGCCTTCGAGCTCTCCAAGGAGGACTACGGCGTGGTCTTCCGCAAGGGCGACGACGAGCTGCGGGAGGCCGTCAACGCGATCCTGGCGGAGCTCCTGGAGAACGGCACCATCGACCAGCTGATCGCCAAGTACGAGGCGGCAGCGCCCGCCCAGTAACGCCCCGGTTGTGACTTCGCCCCCAGGTCGCCAGGGAAGGGCGCCCTGGGGGCCACCTGTGAGAGGAGACATCCCGCATGAACTGGCGCTGGGACGTCGTTCAAATGGCCTGGCCCGTGGTCTTCGAGGGCGCGAAGCTGACCCTCGTGATCTCGGCGCTGGGTATTCTGTTCGGCAGCATCATCGGCTTTCTGGTCGGGCTGATCCGCAGCCGCCGGCCCGACAGCCTGCCCCTGCGGCTGCTCTTCTGGCTGGCCGGGGGATACGTGGAGCTGGTCCGGGGCACGCCCTTCCTGGTGCAGCTCTACCTGGTCAACTACGGCCCCTACCTGCTCCTGGGCACCAACATCCCGGAGCTGACCGCCGGCGTCATCGCGATCTCGCTCAACAGCGGCGCCTACGTCGCCGAGATCGCCCGCGGCGCAATCCAGTCCATCGACAAGGGGCAGATGGAGGCCGGCCGGTCGCTGGGCCTTACCTACGGCCAGACGATGCGCCACATCATCCTGCCCCAGGCCCTGCGCCGGGCGCTGCCGCCGCTGGCCAACGAGTTCGTCACCCTGATCAAGGAGTCGTCGGTGGTCTCCGTCCTGGGCATCCAGGAGACCACCTTCAAGGGGCGCATGGTGGGGACCACCACCTTCGCCCCGTTCGAGCCCATGCTGGTGGTCACGGTCTACTACCTGATCATGACGGGCGTTACCTCGCAGCTGGTCCGGCTGCTGGAGAGGAGGATGGGCCGGAGTGATTCGCATTAGGAACCTCCGCAAGTCCTTCGGCAGGCTCGCCGTGCTGCAGGGCATCGACCTGGACGTCGCCCGGGGCGAGGTGGTCGCGCTCATCGGCCCGTCCGGCTCTGGCAAGTCGACCCTGCTGCGCTGCGTCAACCTGCTGGAGCGGCCCACCTCTGGCTCCATCGTGGTCGACGGCCAGGAGATCACCGCCCCGGGGTTTGACGTAAACCGGCTGCGGCAGCGGGTGGGCATGGTCTTTCAGCACTTCAACCTCTTCCCGCACATGACCGTGCTGAAGAACGTGGCACTCGCGCCGGTCCTGACCGGACGCCTGCCGGCCAGGGAGGCCGAGGAGCGGGCGCTGGAGCTGCTGGACCGGGTCGGGCTCAAGGCGAAGGCGTCGGCCTACCCGAACAGCCTTTCAGGCGGGCAGAAGCAGCGGGTGGCCATCGCCCGGGCCCTGGCGATGAATCCGGAGGTCATGCTCTTCGACGAGCCCACCTCCGCGCTCGACCCCGAGATGGTCAAGGAAGTGCTGGAGGTGATGAAGGCCCTGGCCCTCGAGGGCATGACCATGATGGTCGTCACCCACGAGATGGGCTTCGCCCGGGAGGTCTGCGACCGGGTCCTCTTCATGGACGGCGGTCAGATCGTGGAGCAGGGCGAACCGCAGAAGGTCTTCAGCCAGCCCGAGCACCCCCGGACCGTGGCGTTCCTGAAGGCGGTGTTGTAGACAGGAACGTCGGCGCGATCAGCGAGGGTCACCTCCGCATTCCCGCCCATAGGCTGGGTAGAGGAGGTGACCCTTTCCGTTGTTCATCCACAAGAAGGAGCTGCTGCGGCCGGTCAAGGTGCTGGAGCCTGACCCCCGCTGGGGTCAGATCATCCTGGAGCAGTACGCAGGGGCCGACTCGGAGGCCACCGCCCTCAACACCTACCTGACGCAGCGGTTCAACACCAACATCCCGGAGATTCGCGACCTGCTGGAGGACATCGGCACCGAGGAGATCTCCCACTGGGAGATGGTGGCCGAGCTGGCGCGGCAGCACGGCGTCGTGGTGAAGATGCGGGACGCCCAGGGCAACCCGTGGTCGTCGACGTATACCGACGTCACCGGCAACATCATCACGGACCTGTTTCCTGCCCGACACGCTTACGCAAGGAAGTCCACCTCGACGCGCTGCTCCCTGAACACGACCACCCTTTCGACCAGCTTACGAACGAGTAGCTGCTTGCCGCGGTGACCGAGTCGAGCGAGGTTGCGGCGAACGGCATCCACTTCCTGGCCCAAAGCGGTGCGCAGGTCAGTCGCCTGTTCGACGGTGCGCTGGTACTGCTGCTCGGAATCGGCCACAAGCGCGATGCGGTGCTTCAGGTCGCTGATGCGTTCCCGCAGCGAAGCGATCTGCTCCAGATACGGCTTGAGCGCAGCCTCGGCCACCTGCGGATCGACTGCGCCGCTGGCGACAACGGCCAGGATACGTCCCTGCTCCAGGAGTTTCGCCTGGAGCTGGTCCTCGAGGAGGCTCAGTTCCCGCTGCAGGCCGGTGGCCAACGAGGGCACCTTCTGCTGGCGCCGGCGCTGGCGGTCCGCGATGTACTGCGCCAGGTACTCTGGATCCGTCAGCACCAGTTCGATCTGTCGCCAGACATACTCCTCGATCGGTCTGACAGGTTGGTGCGGCAGCTCTCTGCAGGGCGGTTCAGGTCGCTTCAGGTCACGCTGGTACGGGTATCGGTTGGCACAGCAGATTGCGTGACCGAGGGTCTTGTGCGGCCGGTAATGGACAGGCCCGCCGCAGTATCCGCAAGCCATGAGGCCCGAGAGCAGACCATCTCGCTGCTGCGCGAGGCGGCGCGGGTTCGTGCGCCGGACCGCCTGTACCTCGTCCCACAGCTCCCGGGTGATGAGCGGTGGGATCCTGATGGTCACCCATTCCTCTCTGGGCCTCTCTGCCTGCGTCAGCACCCGTGTCCGCCGAGTCTTCGGCAACTGCCTCTGCACGCCGATGCCCCGGGCATCGTAGCGGTTCACCTGCAGTTCGCCGATATACCCGCGGTTGCGCAGGATCTTGGCCACGGTGCCCCGGTACCAACGAGCGCCCCCACGTTTGGTTCTGACGCCGGCTTCGTTCAGCCGGTTCGCAATCTGCTGAACGCCGAGTCCTTCCGCCGCCCAGAGGAAGATCTGCTGAACCCAACGGGCCTCCACCGGGTGGGGCCGGACCTCCTGCGTCAGCCGATCGTACTGGTACCCGAACATGTTCAGCCCGGTGGGCAGTCCGCCGGCCTGGATCTTGCCGCGTTTCCCCCGGGTCGAGCGCTCCAGGAGCTTGGCTTTGTCGTACTCCGCGATGGCCAGGCGCAAGGTGAAGAACAACCGGCCCTCAGGCGTTTTCTGGTAGTCGTGCTGCACAAACCGCAGGGCTGTGCCTGCGTTCTCGATCTCGTTCGCCACGATGATCGCCGCGTAAGTGGCCCGGGAGAACCGGTCAGGGTCGAGGCACACAACGGCGTGAGGCCGTTGCTGCCGCACGAACTCACGCAGACGGTCCAGCTCCGGGCGTTCGAGGAGTTCGCCGGAGACGGTATCGACGAACTCGACGGTCTGCAGTTGCACCGGGCGACCCAGGCGCTGCTCCTCCTGCTCGGCGATCCGTCGGGCCATCTCCAGGCAGGCAGCTCGCTGCTCCGGGATCGAGTACCCGCGTCTCGCCTGATCCTCCGTGCTCACGCGGATGTAGATCGCCACCAGCACCAGAACAGCTGTGGTTGTCAGCGCCATCTCGCGTCACCTCTTCCAGCCAACGCAGTACGGCCAACACCCGCGCGACTGAAGGACGGCGCACACGACCACCCCTGGCACATGTGTATGCTGGCGAAGGGGTCAGAACACGAGGGGCGGCACGAGCTTGTGTTCGATTCCGCCGGAGCTCATCCGGGAGATGGGCCCTGCTCGCCGGGTGGGGCGAGGGTCTCGACTGTCGAGGCGCACACCTTATGGGGGCGAAGAGAGAGGTCGCGGAAGGAACCGTGCAACCCCGGTGCCACCAGGCAGCCGTTGCCAGACCTGGGGAGCTCACGGTGCATACAGTCGAAAGCTCCTCCCTCACGGCTGGAGGCCAGAGACATGTCCCCGATGGCCACCGCAACCCCGGAAGAAACATGCATAGCAACTATTTTCACAGCAATAATTTGCATACTGAATATTTGTGCAATGTATTGAGGTACCTGTTTCCTGTACGTATACTACGGACTAGACACACTACTGCAGCGGGGGTGTTGCGGCCGAAGGGTTAACGAAAACCGATCAAGAGGTTGCTTGATGATCCGGTCATCAACTTGGCGAAGGAGGGATGACGATGCGCGGATCAAGACTCCTTATCTCCCTTATCGCGGTTCTGGTCGTGCTCGCTATGCCCCTTATGGCACTAGCGTCTGGTACCAAGGAGGTCGTTATCTACAGAGAAGTAGCATATATCTGCTATGATGCTTACAACTGCGACACACATCACCCGCTATATGAGTACTACAAGTACGAAGCAGTCAGTCAAAATGCGCAACTCGTTTCAACCCGTCAAGAAATCTCTGAATCTGGCACTTACCCGTTCGTCAGGACTGTCAGGACGTGGTACTTCTGGGCCGAATGTGTCGGGGGCGTGTGTCCGTCACCGGACTCCCTAGACCCAGAAAGGAGATGATTCTATGAAGATTAGGGGCATTTCGGCTGTGCTGGGTGTGCTGATGGTGGTTCAACTTCTGGTAGTTCCGGCCTATGGCGCAGAAGTGCAGGATAGCAGCGCACGCTTGTACACTACCGAAGATCGCCTACATTCCGGTTCGGGCACTGCTATCTCCGCACGCGACCCGTTGGTGCAGGTTAATCCCGGCGGGATTGCGTTGGAAGGCTCGATCACTATTGATGGGCTCGAAGTTCCCTATCGGATTACGGGCAACATCACACGCAGTGCCGTGAACACTGACCGGTTGGTGGTCGAGGCGACTGACACACTCGACAACTATGAGGTTGTTTTTCTGGCACTGGAGCAGGGTGAGGCTGTTGCTCCATTCTTCACCGATAGTGCGCCCGAAACTGTGGCAATGCTCCGGCTCTATATGCGTGACAAGCGTACGGATACATTTGTCGTGCAGGAGTTGTCCAGCCCATTGATCACTAAAGCGATCAAGGAAGCATGGAGGTTCTCAGCTGACGCCCCAGTCAACACTGTTGAGGCAGAACTCTGGCACGCAAAGGTCTATGAACCGGTTACCGTTGAAGAGATAGACGTTACTCCGGTGCAGGCGACGAACTTCAGGACCTACGATAGGACAATCCTGTACCGTGTGACCTATCAGATAAGCGGAAAGACTGTCTATGAGGATTTTAGGGTTCGCCATTACCTGCAGTGCCCTACCGTCATCACAATTCAAGAAGAGTGCGGAGCAGTCCTTGAAATCGTGGAGGATCGATCGTGGTCTCCCAACGACCCAAACTTCGGTGGCCCTGCAACCTTCACGGAAATGCGAGAAGCCGAGATCAACTTCGCGACCGACGCGGGTGACTACATCCAGTCCGCATACTGGGGGGGAGCGTGGAAAAACAAGGGATCAGTGAACTTCTCCGTACGTCTCGGTTACAGTTTCAAGCTCCCGCTGCTTCCTCTCAGCCTATCGTTCTCTACCGGTTACAAGTCTTCGGAACAGGTTGCTTCCGAGGGAAGTAAGCGGTACACGGTCCCGAACTCGAACGGAGAGTACGTAAGGAATCACGGGATCGCTTACCCAACAACGGCGATTCTGAACGACGCTGACTATGGACATAACATTTGGGCAGAGGTGCTTGTTGGCCATTACACGCAACCTGGTCAGAAGCAACTGATGGCCGGTTGGAAGTATACTTTGATCAACATGGGTAACACCACTTGGGCGAGCACGGAGACGGTAACCGGGTCCGTAGTTTATAGTAACTACTAGGAGGAGGTGGTCACAGTTCGGGTTTTGGCGGCTCTGCTCATTGTCGGCTCTTTGCTCCTGACCGCCTGTGACTACGGAGGCGAAGCCTATCCAACACAACTAAACGAACTGGTGCAGACGACCAACGACCTATCAGAGTCCATCGCCGTTTTGCTCCAAGCAGATTTAGTCACGACCGCAGAAGCTTCGTCAACCAAGAGGCTGGTCACAGGACTTCAAAGCCAAGTTCACGATGCGGTCAAGGCACTTGAGAAAGAGAAGATCTCTGTAAGCCTCTTCTGGCTCAACAACATGTTGGAGCAACTGGACTTGGCTGTGACTGCCGTGCATGCGCGGACATCCCAGGGCGGTGATGTACTGACGCCTGATGAGAGGACTGCGCTCTCCAACGGGCTCTCGTTACTCAGCGAAATGGGGCGCACAGCTCTCGACCTTCAGGGCGAGGAGATGACGGCTTCCAGGCGCCTGTCGGAAACACTGCGCGCGTGGGATGAACTGGCTTCAGATATGCCAAGCCTGTACTGACGGTGATGTACCCCTTCAATCACGTCACAGGATCAGTGTGAGAGGAGGCAGCGATCCTGCCTCCTCTCATTCGATCACACCACATCCCGCTGCAGAAAGGGACCCTCGGCCCGCTACCGCGCACTGCCCAGGGTACGAGTCCCGCCGCAAGGTTTCAGCGGCAGCAGCGACGGCGTTCCGGGACTCTGCCGGTGCGTTCCCAACGTCCCGGTAACAGTATCTGCTAGTTTGCTACGCGTACCACTGCAGCTGTAGTTACCTTCTGGGGCAAGGTTGATCTGAGGAGATGCAGAGGGCAAGGGGAGAGGAGAGGGTGCGCGACGGTCGCCGCCGCGGACGCCAGGGAGGACGAGCGACGCCCCGGTCACCGTGAGGGTGACCGGGGCCGAGTGTCGGGATGGAAACATCATCACGGACCTCTACAGCGATATAGCCGCCGAGCTGCGAGCGCGGGACCTCTACCTGCACCTGGCCAACATCGTGCAGGACCCCGGCAGCCGCGACACCCTTATCTTCCTCGGGAACCGAGAGGAAGCACACGCTGCATCCTTCGCCCGCGCCCTCGAGTCGATCAAGGGGACCATCGAGCTGCCCAAGGAGTGGTTCACCCACCCGTACATCAACAGCAGCCCGGGAACGTACCAGGCCTTTCTCGACAAGTACGCCCCTCTGGCCGTTCCCCCGCCGCTCACGTATCCGCCCCAGTTCCCCTATCCGTACCCGACGCAGTTCCCGCCGCAGCAGGCCGGAGGGATGCCCTGACCGCTCCGCACCTGCGAAAGAGGCCGCCCCCGATCCGGGGCGGCTTTTCTGTTTCTCGCTGACGACCGCTGTCGATCCGGTTTTTGCACGGGAGGTGCACACAAGTTGACATAACATCATAGGGTGGTCAGGGCCGGCCCAATTATTGGCATCGGAGGGATCGCAGCATGTCCAGCCGCAAGCGTTCTGTCTGCAACCGTTGCGCGCGCCTGGCCCGGATCGTCGACGGCACCCCGGCCTGCATCGACGGCGCTTGCCTGATCCAGCTCCTGCGGTCCGATCTGAGCCCGACCATCCTGGGGCAGCGCTCCCGCTCGCCCCTGGTGCTGCCGGTGTTCTTCTCGATCGAGCGGTCCGACGAGGAGGGCCGGACGCTCAACCTCGGAGAGGCGGTGCTGCGGCAGAGCGAGGTCAACAGGGTCATCTCCGTCCTGCGGCGGAACGGGATCGTGGTGACGGCCCTGCACAACCACTGGCTCTTCGAGCAGCCGCGCCTCATGTATGTCCACTGGGAGGCCGTCTCCGATCCCGAGCGGTTCCTGCGCGCCTCCCTGGAGGCGCTGGAGGCCGCAGGGGTGGAGACCCGGCCGCTCGTGGCCGACGAAATCTAATCGTGTTCAACCGCCCCGCTCCGGGCCCCCGGCCGGGGCGGGGCGTGTCTGCTGGGAGCAGCCGGTCCAGGAGGTCCGGCTGCCCATCACCAGCTCCTCCTGGAGCTCCCGCCTGCGCTCCTCCACCGGGGTCGGGGCGAAGAGGACGATGCTCAGCAGAGCCACGAAGATCAAGAGTTCCACAGCCGGTTCCTCCTTCCGGGTCGCTCGTTGTGCTACGGCTTGAGCATACCTGGAAGGGGTGATCGCCCACATCGGCTGGGGGGGAAGTTTTTGGGTGGGTCGTTGGGGCATGCGCAGGATCGTTCGTGAGTGTGTTGGCGGGTTGTACTCGGGAGCGACGTTGATCGGACCTGGTGGCGTGGGCCCATCGTACTCGGGGACGATGTGGACCGGACCTGGGGGCGGACGCGGGCCGAGCTCGGGGGTAACCTTGATCGGGGCAATGGGCGATGGGCTGAGGGGCCCGTCGGGGGCAGCGTGACGCGGATCTGCCGCGAAGGGTGAGCATGGCGACGGTGCCGGGCCGTGGTTGGAGGCGGTGGCTGGCCCCCGGGCGGAGGTGGATCGTTCTCGGAAGAGAGGCAGGTGGGGGCCGGGGAATCGCCGGCGGAGTGCGGGAAAATGGCCGGCGGAGCCCGGGGGAGTCGCCGGCGGAGTGCGGGGGAATCGCCGACGGAGTCCGGGGGAATTGCCGGCGGAGCCCGGGGGAGTTGCCGGCGGAGTGCGGGGGAATCGCCGACGGAGTCCGGGGGAATCGCCAGCGGAGTACGGCGGAGTCGCCACCGGAGTGCGGGGGAATCGCCGGCGGAGCCCGGCCGGACCGTTGCTGCGGCCCGGCGGCAAGGTTAGAGAAGCTGCTTGGGGCGACGGAACGGCGGTCGCCACCCCCACAGGGGGGCCAGAAAAATACAGGGAAAATCTCCCCCTATTTTTCACGAGTTACAGTGCCAGATTCCCCATAATTTCGGCCGGGAGCCCGCCCCTCGGGCTTGCTTGACAGGGTTCGACGCATTTGTCGGCGGTTTCGACGGCGATCGACAGACCGAGCCAGGTACGAGGGGCCCTGGGGACGGGGTGAGAGGGAAATATGGGGAACAGCTCCCTGCATTTTGTGAAAAATACCGTTCCGGTTTCCCCCTATTTCTGATCCCCGCACTTCACCTACCTCAGACCCCGGGGACGGCGATGGGCACACACCTCCGCAGTTGCCATCCGGCACCGCAGCCCGGTCTGAAACCACAAGGAGGCCCCCGTCGCGCATGCCGAGCGACGGGGGCCGGCCAACTCAGCCTCGCACGCCGAACTGCCGGCGGTACTTGGCGCACTCCTCCTCGAGAAACCTGATGACCTTCTCCAGCCCGTGCAGCGGCCGCAGGGGCGTGCCGGGTGGGATGAGCTTGAGCACGCGGTCCAGGCGCAGGTCGGCGGGGTGAACCTCGACCAGCGTGATGCCGTTTCGCTGCGAAAGGCCGAGCTTCACCAGGTCGTTGGTCACCTGCCGCGCGAGGGCATCCGGATCGGCCTGGAGCGTGGTCGTACGGAAGTGGTGCGGACCCTGGAACTCGAACGCCAGCCTGGCCGTGGGGTACCATCGATCGTACTCCAGCACGTCGCCGCTCAGCGGGTTGATGAGGAACCCCGGCCGGGCGTTGTCGGTGTAGATGTTGAGGGCGATGAGGAGGTTGAGCCACTCCTTCATGAGCGTCTCGCCGATGGACTCCTTGCTGCCCTCGTCGCGGATCCGGCTCCGGGCCTGGGCGATGCGGCGGATGATGGCCTTGATCATGGCCTCGCAGCGCTCCTCGTTGCTCCCGACAGGCAGGACCACGCGCTCCCGGCGGTCCTGTGCTGACGTGACCACGGAGATGAAGCCCTTCGCCTCAAGCACCTTGAGGTGCCCGCGGACCGTTTTCGCACTCAGGCCGGAGCGGGCGACCACGTTTGTGATGCTCAGGGGCTCACCCCTCGCAGCGAGGACAGAAAAGAGCGTGAACAGCCCCTTCTGCTCGAGGGTGAGCTCCGGGTCGAGGAAGACATCATGCAGCATGGGCTAGGCGCTCACCGCCACGGCCGGGCGCCCGGCCGGCAGCGTGAGGTAGCAGAGGTAGCTCAGCACTCCCCAGAAGCCGGCGATCAGGCTGGTGTGGAGAAGCTGCGTCAGCAGGTTGAGGTAGCCCAGGGGGAACAGCGCCCCGCTGGCCACCTGGGCGAGCATCAGCACCAGCGCCCAGTTGACGGCCCGGCGCAGGTCGGCCCGGGGCGGGGCATGGCCCGCGGTGGCGATGCGCGGGGCGGTTCTGCGCGCGATGAACCAGAGGCGGATGACCAGCAGCACCGCCAGCGCCGCACCGAGGCGGTGGGCGAAGTTGGCACCCACGGGACCGTACAGGGTGGGCCAGAGCTCCCCGTTGCAGAGCGGCCACCCGGTGCAAGCCATGGACGCGCCCATGTGGCGCACGTAGGCGCCCAGGTAGATGACCAGGTACGTGTAGACCGCCATGCCCCAGACGGCGGAGCGGAACTCGGGGGACACCGCCCCCTCCGGCGGGACGGTGGCGGCGCTCCCCAGCTGCGCTGCGCCGCGGGCGAGGTCGCCGAGCGCCACGGTCACCAGCAGGGCGAAGGTGAAGCAGAGCAGCGAGAAGCCGAAGTGGAGGGCCATCACGAGGTCGGGCTGCGGGCGGAGGACCGCCGCCGCGCCGAGCGCGCCCTGGAAGGAGACGAAGAACAACGTGCCGAATGCCAACCGCTTGAGCCGGCCGTCGGCGGGCAGCGCCCGGAAGATCCACACCAGCAGGATGAGCGAGAGCAGGCCTGCCAGGCCCGAGATCACCCGGTGGCCGAACTCGACGATGGCCGCATAGTCCCAGTCCGGCATGAAGGTGCCCTTGCACAGCGGCCAGTGGGCGCCGCAGCCGTCGCCCGAGTCGCTGGAGGTTACCCAGGCGCCCCAGATCACCGCCAGGAACATCACCACGGTGTTGGTCAGAGAGACCAGACGGAGTGACTTCACCGCACCATTCCCCCGCGAGGAGTTATTCTTCAAAATAGTTCTTCATGAAGGTGGGAATCTCCCTCCCGCTGCCGGGATATTCCCCCAACACCGCACGAAAGGAGGAGCATCCGTTGGGCCCCATCTCGTTCCGCCGCCTGACAGAGGGCGACCTGCCCCTGATGCACCGCTGGCTGAACACCCCCCACGTGATGCGCTGGTGGAACTCGGGCGGTCAGACCATGGCGGAGGTGGCCGAGAAGTACCTTCCTTACATAACCGGCGCAGCGCCGACGGAGCCCTATCTGTTCCTCTGCGAGGATACCCCCGTCGGGTACATCCAGACCTACCGCATCAACCACTGGCCGGACTACGCCCGGCACATCGGCGTGGACGACGACACGGCGGGCCTGGACCTCTTCATCGGCCAGCCCGAGTTCGTCGGCCAGGGGCTGGGGCCGGCGGTGATCCGCGCCTTCCTGCGCGAGGTGGTCTTCGGCTCGTTCGGTGCCCGCTCGTGCGTGATCGGCCCGGCCGAGGACAACCACGCGGCCATCCGGGCGTACGCCAAGGCCGGGTTCCGCTTCTGGAAGCGCGCCGTCGTTCCGGGGGAATCTACGCCTGAGTACCTGATGCGAATTACCGTTGCAGATCTGGCGGAAGAACGAGCTACGCCATAAACCTGGCGCAAGAACCAGCAACGCCACAGACCTGGCGGGAGGATCAAATACGCCATAGACCTGACGGAACCCGGTGGGACAGTCCTATGGGACGGCGGAGCATGGTTGGATGCCGGCGCCCCGGTTGACCACCGCCGCGCGTGGGTGCCGCAACCGGACGGCGGAGCACGGTTGGATGCCGGAGCCCCGGCTGACCACCGCAGCGCGTGGGTGTCGCAGCCGGACTGCGGAGCATGGTTGGACGCCGGAGCCCCGGCTGACCACCGCAGCGCGTGGGTGTGCGGATCGCGGAGGCACATTCGATGGGGGACAGGCGGCGGCAGGAGTCCGGCGCGGCGCGCAGGACCGGGGCGGAGCGGCCGGCGGCGGTCCTCGTGCGGGGATCGGGTCTTGACGAAGCTGCACGGCCAGGAGTACGATACAGGCGAGGCACCCATACCCCGTAGGGGTACACTTCTGTGATGAGGACCCCCAAGGGAAGCCACACAGTCGACGCACTTGGAGGGCACGACCATGAGTGAAGCCATGAACGGCCTGTTGGGCGGGGAGGCGAAGGCCGGCGTCAAGCTGGAGTTCGGCGTGACGGGCATGACCTGCGCCGCCTGCTCGACCCGCATCCAGCGGCGGTTGGGGAAGGCCCCCGGCGTGCATGAGGCCAGCGTCAACCTGACCACCGAGAAGGCCACCGTCTACTACGACCCGGCCGTCGTCAGCCCTGACAAGCTCTTCGACCTGGTCACCGACCTCGGCTACGGGGTCGTCAAGGAGAAGTTCACCTTCGAGATCTCGGGCATGACCTGCGCGGCCTGCTCCGCCAAGATCGAGCGGAAGCTCTCCCGGGTGCCGGGGGTCCTGAGCGCCAGCGTCAACCTCTCCACCGAGAAGGCGACGGTGGAGGCCGTCGGCATCAAGGCCGACGAGCTGGTCCGCCTCATCAGGGACCTGGGCTACGGCGCCCGGCTGGCGGCCGATGCGGCCGACGCCGACCGGGAGCGCCGCCGGCAGGAGATGCGGCGGCAGGTCGCCCTGCTGCTCTTCTCCGCCGCGCTCACCCTGCCGCTCTTCATCGCCAACATGGTCCTGATGCCGCTGCGGATCGACGCCCCGCTGCTGATGAACCGCTGGTTCCAGTTCGCCCTGGCCACCGTGATCCAGGTGGTGGTGGGCTGGCGGTTCTACCGCGGCGCCTGGCTCAACCTGACCCACGGCTCGGCCAACATGGACGTGCTGGTCGCGCTCGGCACCACGGCAGCCTACATCTACTCCGTCGCCCTGTCGTTCTTCCTGGGCGGCGAGAATTACTACGAGGCCAGCGCGACCATCCTCACCCTGATCCTCCTGGGCAAGACCTTCGAGGCTATCGCCAAGGGGCGCACCTCGGAGGCCATCAAGAAGCTGCTCTCGCTCCAGGCCAAGACCGCCCGGGTGGTGCGGGAGGGCGTGGAGCGGGACGTGCCCGTCGAGGACGTGGTGGTGGGCGACATCATCCTCGTCCGTCCCGGCGAGAAGATCCCGGTGGACGGTGTGGTTCTCGAGGGCGTGTCGGCCGTGGACGAGTCCATGCTGACCGGCGAGTCCATCCCGGTGGACAAGAACCCCGGCGACGCCGTGACCGGGGCCACACTCAACAAGAACGGCTCCCTGACCATCCGGGCGACCCGGGTCGGCAAGGACACCGCCCTGGCGCAGATCGTCCGGATGGTGGAGGAGGCCCAGGGCTCCAAGGCCCCGATCCAGAAGCTGGCCGACCAGATCTCGGGCATCTTCGTCCCGGTGGTGGTCGCCATCGCCGCGGTCACCCTCGTGGCCTGGGGCCTGATCGCCGGCGACTGGAACGCGGCGCTGCACGCCGCCATCTCCGTGCTGGTCATCGCCTGCCCCTGCGCGCTGGGGCTGGCCACGCCGACCGCCGTCATGGTGGGCACCGGCAAGGGGGCGGAGGTGGGCATCCTCTTCAAGGGCGGCGAGCACCTGGAGCGGGCCCATAAGGTGGACGTGGTGGTCCTGGACAAGACCGGCACCATCACCTGGGGCCGGCCCCAGCTCACCGACGTGATCCCCCTGGCGGCGGCTGGCGCGGCCGAGGAACTCCTCGCCCTGGTGGCGGCGGCCGAGTCCCGGTCGGAGCACCCGCTGGGCCAGGCGATCGTCTCCGGCGCCAAGGAGCGGGATATCGCCCTGCCGCCGGTCGAGTCCTTCGGCGCCATCCCGGGTGCCGGGCTGGAGGCGCAGGTGGGCGGACGGCACGTGCTGGTGGGCACCCGGCGGCTGATGGCCGAGCGCGGGATCGACACGGCGCCGGCCGAGGACCGGATGGCCGAACTCGAGGGGCTGGGCAAGACCGCCATGCTGGCGGCGGTGGACGGCGCCCTGGCGGGGATCATCGCCGTCGCCGACACGGTGAAGCCCACCTCGGCGGAGGCCGTCCGGGAACTGCACGACCTGGGGCTCGAGGTGGTCATGATCACCGGCGACAACCGGCGGACGGCCGAGGCCATCGGCCGGCAGGTGGGCGTGGACCGGGTGCTGGCCGAGGTCCTGCCCGGCGACAAGGCGGCCCACGTGGAGCAGCTGAAGGACGGCGGCGCCAGGGTGGTCGCCATGGTGGGCGACGGCATCAACGACGCCCCTGCGCTGGCGACGGCCGACCTGGGCATCGCCATCGGCACCGGCACCGACGTCGCCATCGAGACCGCCTCGGTCACCCTGATGAACGGCGACCTGAAAGGCATCGCCCAGGCCTTCCGGCTGAGCCGGCAGACGATGCGGACCATCAAGGAGAACCTGTTCTGGGCCTTCATCTACAACGTGATCGGCATCCCCATGGCGGCCTTCGGGCTGCTGAACCCGATGATCGCCGGCGGCGCCATGGCCTTCTCGTCGGTCTCGGTGGTCTCCAACTCCCTCCTGCTCAAGCGGTACGACCCGCGCAGCAAGGGCGGCCTCCGGGGCGACGCCCTGGTGAAGGTGGTCGCCGCCGGGGTGATGGCCTTCGCCATCTGGCTGGCGTTCTTCTACACCCAGCCCTTCAACACGGTCCGGTACGACCTGACGATCGCCCAGCCGACCCTGGAGGTCGAGCTGCGGGCGAAGGTGGGCCAGCAGGTGCGGGTCTCGCTGACCAACGAGCACCCCGAGCTGATCCACAACTTCACCATCCAGGAGGTGCCCCACCGGTTCCTGAAGATGGTGCGCTTCGACCCGCAGCTGGAGATGCACGGGGGCCACGCCGACGTGATGCTCCACGTCTCGCCCGGCCGCACGGGCATCGTGGAGTTCACCCCCACGGCGCCGGGCCGGTACGAGATCGGGGACCCGCACAAGCTGGGCGTGAAAGGCTGGCTGATCGTGGAGTAGCAGACAGCTCAGGGCCCCTCCGGAACCGCCACGACGCGGCTGGAGGGGCCTTCGAAGCGCTGCTCACGCAGGGCAAGGGTGGGGGAGGCAACTGTTTCACACGTGAACGGTGACCGGTTGATCCACGGGTCCATGAGGGGGTGGCCAAGAGTCTCGCCGTTCAGCGGCCCGGGCTATCCCCTCGGGGTAAGCAACTGGCCAGGTCAGGCCCCTCCAGTACCGCGAATGCGAGCCTGGAGGGGCCCTTTGCGCGTGCCCCGGGGGCTCAGGCTACGGGTTGCCCTGCGGACTCGGACTCGCCGGCACCGGAAGGTGCACCTCCCACCCGCCGTTCACACGGTACGTCGGCTCGGCGAAGGTGATCTCCAGGTTCCCGCGCGGCGGTTTCCGGAAGTCGACCCCGATCAGCGTCATCTGGCCGTCGACCCCCTCGCCGTACCCGCTTCCCGGGCCATCTCCGAAGAGGGACACCGGCCGGTAGATCCCCAGATCCTGCAGGAGGACGCCGTCCTCCTCCGGCCCCAGGTCCAGGGTGAACTCGAAGGTGTCCGGATCAACCCGGGTCACGGTCTTGACGGTGAAACGGTGGCCGCCGATCTCCAACTGGAAGTTCAACACGAGCGGCTGACCCTCCGGCAGCTGTTCCAGGGGCACGGTGAGGCGGGCCCTTGCGGAGTCGTCGACCAGCCGCAGGTAGGGTACCGTGAGCGTCAACCGTCGGGCGTCCGGCGCAAGGGGTCCCCGGAAGACGGCTCGTCCCGGGGTTCCGATAAGGTCGGACTCCGCGGAGATCAGCGGGTAGGTGCGGCCCTGGTCGTCCGTGAGCATCGGCTGCCCCTTGTGATCTAAGCCGAAGTCGTCACCGTACTCGTGCACCACAACTCCCTTGGGAAGACGTGCGTCCAGCGCGAGGACGATGCGATCCCCGGCCGCCGTCCAGTGGGGCACCCCGACCCGTACCCCGTGCCGCTCCTCCGACCAGCTTCCCGGATAGGCCTCGGCCAGCCCGGCCTCCGCAGCGTTGACCAGCGTCAGCGGAATCTCAACGGAAGCAGACCCGCCGGAAAGGTGCGGAATGACCACGACGACGTCGCGGGTTCCGGGCGGCAACGGGCCGTACGCGTACTTGCCGGACATCTCCCGCGATCCCCCGGACGTGAAGCCCTGGCGACTCCGCATCACGGTCCCGTCCGGAAGGCGCAGTTCCGGCGACGCGCTGTCCGGCAGCGACCTGGCTTTGACCATGGCGGGTGAGGGGGGCCATTCCGTGCGGAGCCGCAAGTACGTCTCCTCCGGGGAGCTGATGAAGCCAATCACGGTCACCCGCACGTCACCCAGCTGCACCGAGACGGGCTCGGTGATGACCCAGGTCTCCCCGTCGGTCTCCCTCAGCCCGATGCCCGGCACCAGCCGCACCAGCCGCTGGATCGCGGCCAGCGCACCACCGGGGTCGCTCAGGAACACCGTACCGCCTACCAGAATCAGGGCGGCCGCGGCGGCAGCCAGCCAGCGTCGGGTCCGGCGGGTCGGTGCCGGCGACTTCGCCGAGGGCGGGGACGGCACCGGCGACGCCTGGGAGTCCGGGGAGGGCAGGAATCGGGCTTGCGACGCCGGCGAATGTGGTGAGGGCAGGGCCTGGGCAGGGGCGGCAGCGAGGCCCGCCTTCTCTCGGGCCCGGTTGCGGATGCGGGCAAGGGTCTCGGCGGGCAGCGGAGGGGCGTCGTCCACCAGGTGAGCGGGGTCATCAGGATGCAGGCCGGTCTCCGCCAGGAAGGCCTGCTCTTCGGGGCTTCTCTGCCTATCGCTCATGGCTGCGCACCTCGCTTTCCTCGTTCAGCAGCCGCTTCAGGTTCTGTCGTGCCCGCCACAGGCGGGTGTCCAGGGCCCCCCGGGTGAGCCCCAGGTCCCTGGCCATCTCGGCGAGTGACTCGCCCAAGAAGTAGCGGCGGATCAACAGGTTGCGCTCGGCCTCCGGCAGTCTGCGCAGGGCGGCGTGGAGGGTCGCCTGCTCCTCCCCGGCCAGCACCAGCTCCTCGCTGGGCGGGGCCGTCGGCTCGGGCGCCGCGCTGAGCGGGATCACCCGGGCCTGGCCCTCCGCGTCCAGGTTGTGGCGGCGGAGCGCCCGGCGGCGGTCGAGCGCGGCGTACTTCGTGAGCATCAGGACCCAGTTGGTCAGCGTGGAGCGCCCCGGATCGAACTCCTCGACCCGTTCCCAGGCTGCGGCCAGTGCGTCGCTCACGACCTCCTCCACGTCCTGCTCGCTGCCCAGCCCGCCCATTGCCATCCGGGCCAGCCGGTAGGCCTTGTGCGCGACCAGGTCGACCAGGGCGTCGAGGCCCGCCGGATCACGGGCGAGAAGTTGCCGATATACCGTTTGCTCATCCCACTCCGGCATAGGCACCCTCCTCAGGTTGGCTGCGGGGGGGTTCGCAGCCGAGACGGCCACCGTCGTCCTCCAACCGGTACTACGCCAGTTACAGGGGGTTTCTCACACGAAACCCCCGAGACCTTCTTTCAAGGCCTCGGGGGATCTGCGCGCAAATCCGTTGGTGGCCCGCCCCGCCCAGGAGGTGAGGCAACATCATGCAGATCGTCATCACCATCTCCGCCGAAGTGATCGCAGCACTCTTGCAGTTCCTACTTGAACCGCTACGCCGCAAGCCGTTCCACTCACATAGCAGCAATCTTGCGGGGCGGTACCACCTGTGGAAAGGATTTCCCCACGGATCCTCAGGCTATGCACCGCCCCGACATGTGACGAGCCCCAGGTCCAGTCCCCAGAATTACTCCCGCCCCCGCCCCATGAGCGCCTTCAGCGGCTCCATCAGCAGGGCGGGGATCAGCGACAGGCCCAGGACGGTGAGCCACCCCTGCAGGCTGAGCGGCTGCACCTTGAAGAACGGCTGCAGGCCGGGGACGGTCATCACGGCGACCAGCAGCACGAGGCCGACGATCGTGGCCACCCAGGCCACCCGGTTGCGGAAGAAGCCGAGCCGCCACGAGGGCCGGATGGTGCTGCGGCAGCCGTGCGCCCACCAGAGCTGGGCGAGGGAGAGGGTGGCGAAGGCGTAGGTGGAGCCCAGGGCAGCGGCCGGGACCCCAGCGGCGGGGGCGGCCCGCATGCCGGCGAAGAGCGCCAGCAGCACCACCGCGGTCAGGAAGACCGCCTGAGTGCCCATCAGCGTCAGCAGGTGGCGGGTGAGCACGGGCTCCTTCGGGTCCCGGGGCCTCCGCCGCATGGTCCCCTGCTCCGCCGGCTCGACGCCCAGCGCGATGGCCGGCAGAGAGTCCGTGATCAGGTTGATCCAGAGCAGGTGGATCGGCTGCAGCGGCACCGGCCAGCCGGCCAGCATCGCCACGGTCATGATCAGCAGCTCGCCCACGTTGGCGGAGAGGAGGAAGAAGGTGGCCTTCTGGATGTTGGCGTAGATCGTGCGCCCCTCTTCGATGGCGGCGACGATGGTGGCGAAGTTGTCGTCCATCAGCACCATGTCTGCGGCGCCCCGGGCGACACCGGTGCCCACCACGCCCATCGCCACGCCGATGTCTGCCCGCTTCAGCGCCGGAGCGTCGTTCACGCCGTCGCCGGTCATG
The DNA here is from genome assembly GCF_017874315.1 of Symbiobacterium terraclitae. Lineage (NCBI taxonomy): Bacteria > Bacillati > Bacillota > Clostridia > Eubacteriales > Symbiobacteriaceae > Symbiobacterium > Symbiobacterium terraclitae. The sequence continues at coordinate 19,457 of NZ_JAGGLG010000031.1, forward strand.
GCGACCACCTGCCCCTGCCGGCGCAGAGACTCCACGATGCGCAGCTTGTGCTCCGGCGAGACCCGGGCGTAGACCGGCACCGTCCGCACGGCCCGGTCCAGCTCCGCGTCGTCCATCTCTTCCAGCTCGGGGCCGCTCAGCACCCGGCTGTCCTCGTCCGCGATGCCCACCTGCTTCGCGATGGCGAGGGCGGTGGTCGAGTGGTCGCCGGTGATCATCATCGTGCGGATGCCGGCCTCGTGCGCCCTGCGCACCGCGTCGGCGCTCTCGGGCCGCGCCGGGTCGGTCATGCCGATGAGGCCGATCAGCTCCAGGTCCCGCTCCAGCGAGGCGAGGTCCCCGGGCAGGTCGACGGCGGGCGGGGTGAAGGCCACCGCCAGCACGCGGATTCCCTCCTCGGCCATCTCCCGGTTGGCCTCCTCCACCGCCCCGCGGAGTTCGGGGGTCAGCTCGGCCGTGCCGCTCTCCAGCCGGATGCGGGTGCACCGGGCCAGGACCACGTCGGGCCCGCCCTTCACGATGCCGGTGTAGCCCTCGCCCGCCGCGTCCAGGGCGTGGAAGGTGGTCATCCGCTTCCGGTCGGAGGAGAAGGGGACCTCGGCGACGCGGGGGAAGTCCCGTTCCAGCTGCCGCTTGTCGAGGCCGGCCTTCGCCGCGCCGATCACCAGCGCCGTCTCCGTGGGGTCGCCGATGGAGCGGAATTCGCCGCCCTCCTCCGCGAGGGTCGCGTCGCTGCAGAGGGCCCCGGCCGCCAGCAGCTGGCCGGGCCTGCTCCGCAGGGTGTAGGTCTTGTCAGGTTCGGCCCACCCCTCGGGGAGCCAGAGGCGGGTGACGGTCATCCGGTTCTGGGTGAGGGTGCCGGTCTTGTCGGAGCAGATGTAGGTGGCGGATCCCAGCGTCTCCACGGCGGAGAGCCGCCGGATCACCGCGTTCCGCCTGGCCATCCGCTGCATCCCCAGGGCCAGCACGATGGTGGTGACGGCGGGCAGCCCCTCGGGGATGGTGGCCACGGCCAGCGACACGGCCACCATGAGCACCTCCAGCCAGGGCATGCCCCGCCAGAGGCCGAGGGCGCCCAGCAGCACGACGATGACGAGCATCGCCCCGCCCAGCTGCCGGCTGAACTGCGAGAGCCGCTTCTGCAGCGGGGTCGCCTCCTGCGGCTCCTCCTGGAGCTTGCCGGCGATGCGGCCCACCTCGGTCTCCATGCCGGTGCCGACGACCACGCCCTCGGCGTGGCCGTAGGTGACCGCGGTCGACATGAAGGCCATGTTCACCCGCTCCGCCAGCGGCGCGCCGGCCTCAAGCGTGCGGCCGGCCTCCTTGTGCACCGGTACCGACTCGCCGGTCAGCAGCGACTCGTCGATCTGCAGCATCACCGACCGGGTGAGCCGCAGGTCGGCGGGGACGGGGTCGCCGGCCTCCAGGAGCACCACGTCGCCGGGGACCAGCTCGCGGGTGTCGATCTCGACCACCCGCCCGTCGCGCCGGACCTTGCAGTGCGGGGCCGTCAGCTCCTTCAGCGCCTCCAGCGCCTGATCGGCCTTGAACTCCTGCACCAGGCCCAGCACCGCGTTGAGGACGACGATGGCCAGGATGGCCCCGCCGTCCAGGTACTCCCGCAGGATGAGGGCGAGGAGGCTGGCGCCCAGGAGAATGAGGACCATCGGATCGCGGAACTGGTCGATGAATGCGGCCACCAGCCCGCGCTTTTTCTCCTCGGCGAGCTGGTTGGGGCCGTACTTGCCGAGGCGCTCCGCGGCTTCGGACGCCGTCAGCCCGCGGGCGGGGTCGACCTGAAGCCGGGATGCCGCTTCAGACGGGGAGAGGGTGTGCCAATCCGTGGGTGACAACGCAGGGCCTCCTTCTGGCGCGACCGGCTGTGGATGCGGTGCTGCCGGGAGAATCGGGGGTACGCGTACCTTTCACTTGGTAGATACGGCGGCCCGCGCCATAAGTTCGCCGGGCGTCGCCGTCTCTCCGCCGGTACCTGTGTAGCTTCCTCTGTAGCTTCCCCACCGGGGATTCGACTAGGTCTGGCAGTAGCTTCCCCGCCGCCGTTCCGTCGCTTGTCCCCCACTCGCCGATGCCGTCGGGCCGGTTGACCCACGTCGCCGGTTCTGGCCGTCATGTTGACCCATGTCGCCGAATCCGGCCGCCATGCCGCATCATCCGCCGAGCCTGGCGGTCTGGCCGCCGCGCAGCCGCGGATCCGCGCTCGCGATCGCGCCTCTCGCCGCGGCCCCGTCGCCGTGGCCCCGGTACGGCTGCCCCTACTCCGCCTCCAGACTGGAGAGCAGCCGGTACGCCCGGGCGCGGCCCCAGTTCCAGGCGCGCCAGTCCGAGCTGGGCTGGTCATACCGGAGAGCGAGCTCCCTGACCAACTCCTGCCGGGCGGCCTCTGGCAGGGTGTCCAGCGCCCCCACCAGCACCGGCACCGCGTCGGGGCCCAGCGAGGCGGCGTAGGCGGCGTCGAACCGTCCGGTCCGCTGCGCCAGCGCCACGTTGGTGCGGGCGATCAGGGCGCCGGGGTTGACGGCGTGCAGCACCAGGAGCACCGCCAGCCCGCCCGTCAGCGCGCCTACGGCGAAGCGGTCCCGCTGCCCGCGCATGACCGTCGCCAGGAACCAGATGAAGAGGAGCGCCATCCAGAGCATGAAGGCGGTGGTGTAGAGCCTGAGCTCGGTGAGGCCGTACTCCACCACGTAGAGCCGCATGCGCTGCATGGCCGAGGCCATGATGACGAACAGGAGGCCCACCAGCGGGACGCCCAGCCACCGGTAGAGCCGGTGCGCCGCCTCGTTCTCCACGGGCAGGGCCCAGTGCAGGGCGAGCAGTACGGGCAGCACCAGCACGGTCACCTGCACCAGCTCGAAGAAGCCGCTGCGGGCGTACTCGGCGTAGGTGAGGTGGGCGGAGGCCAGCACCAGCTCGGCGCCGCCGAACAGGTAGCGCACCTGCACCAGCACGAAGGCGAGGAAGAGCAGGTTGAGGAGCCCGAGCACCACCCCGGTCTCCACCGCACCCAGGCTGATTCCGCCCCGGCTCCCCATGCGGGGCAGCTCCTCGGGATCGCGGATCAGGCCGGTGCGCAGAAAGCCCGCGGCCAGGGCGCTGAAGAAGGCCGTCCCGAAGATGTGCTCGAACAGGGCCTCCCCGTCGAAGGTGAACACGCGCCCCACGAGCTCCGCAAAGACGGCGTCGGCTGCTGCAAACAGTCCGCCGAAGACCACGAGCAGGGGCACGGCGATCAGCAGGCCCCGCAGCACGGCGCCGGCATGGCGCGACCATCCGCTCCTGGGCAGCTCCCTCCACTGGACGTCGTTGAACAGCAGGAGGAAGGGGCCGATCGCGTGGAGGACGGCGGAAAGGGCGAGCCCGAGGGGGTAGCTGAGCACGCCCGCCCGACTGAGGCTGCCGCCCCGCAGGGTGAGGGCGGCCAGGCCCAGGCAGAGGCCGATGGCCAGGATGTCCAGAAAGTGCAGGAAGACCGAGGCCCGCCAGACGAGGCCGGCGGCGAAGATCACCGCTCCGATGAGCAGCCAGCGGCCTTCCCCCTGCAGGCCGTCCCTGCCGAGGGTCCAGCGGGCGAGTCCCATCGTGCCGGCCACCAGGGCCGCCACCCAGAGGGCGGGGCCCAGGCCCATGCCGTCGGAGTGGATGATGAGAAGGTTGCCCAGGATCCCCAGCAGCAGGGCGAGTCCCACTGCGGCGGGGGCCATGCGGCCCGTGTTGTCCATGGCGGGGTCGCCTCCTTACTGTGCGGCGTGGAGCCTGCGGCCATGCGGCCAGCGCGGGGTTGCCGGAAGGTCGTCCAGGCCGGGCTTCTCCCGGGCCACCGCCACGAGCGTCATGCCGCCCGCGTGTTCCGCCTCCACGAGCCGGACGGCCCGATCGGCCTCAGCCTGGCTCATCAGGTAGAAGGGCTCCTCCCAGAGCAGCAGCCGCGGGTAGGGGAGCAGCGCGACCGCGAGGTCCGCCAGCGCACGGGTGCCGTGGGTGAGGCCGGTGACCTCCCGGCCAAGCACGCCCTCGAGGCCCAGCGCCCGGGTGAGGTGGCGCAGCCGCTGCTGGTAGACCTCAGGACGCATCCGGCAGAGGTGGGCCTGCCAGCGGAAGGACGCCTCGAGGGTGAACTCCCACCAGAGGTCGTGCCGCTCGCCGTGCACGTACGCGACGGCGCCGGGGGCCGTGAGCCACAGGCCGTCCCCGTCGTCAAGCCACGCGCTGAGCGCGGTGCGCCCACCGTGGCCCAGCGCCCGGGCGGCCAGATCAGCGAGCTTCCGTTCCTGGTTCCACGGTTCGGTAGCGGTTGGTGAACGCCAGATCACCGTCGACGCCGTCATTCGCGGTCCCTCCCCAGGTAGGCTCTGGCCTGGGCGGCCAGTTGGTCGATGCGCTCCGGTGCCAGTTCGTAGAGGATGAACTTGCCCTCCTGGCCGGCCCGCCCCACCAGCCCGGCCTCCACCAGGAGGCGGAGGTGGCGGGAGACGGTGGATTCGTTGAGCCCCAGGCGCCGCGCCATCTCCTGCGCCGGGAGCCGCTCCCGGGCGATCAGCCGGAGGAGCTTGAAGCGGGTGGCGTCGGCCAGGGCGGAGAAGCCCAGGAGCAGGCTCTCGGGGGCCTCCTCGGGCTCGCCGGCCGCCCGGTGCATCGGGTCGTAGAAGAAGATCTGCGTGCGGTCGAGCCGGTAGAACATCAGTCGCCGGGGGCTGAAAGCGGACGGGACGAAGAGGATCCGGCTGAGGTCCTCCAGGGGGACCCGCATCCCCTTGCCCCAGTGGAGGATCAAGGCGTCGCCGTCGCCCGCGACGCTGACGCGGTCGGAGAAGCGGGTGATGAACGAGACGGGATCCGTCTGCGCCAGCAGCCCGGCCTCCCGCTGCAGCGATTCGGTGAGCACCCCGACCCGGGCCCCGATCTCCGGCGAGACCGCTTCCCAGAAGGCGAGCAGGTCCGCCGCCAGCTCGGGATCCCGGTCGCCCAGGCGCCGCAGGGCGTCCGGCGTGGGGAGCGATGTCGTGTCCTCCAGCTCCAGCGCGAGGGCGAAGAGGTCGGTGCGCTGGCCGTGGGCGTGCAGCCGGTCCAGCAGCCCCTCGGGCAGCCGGTCCAGCACCCGTTTCTCCCACGGGGCCGGGGGGCCGAACCGCTCGGGGTTCTGGATGACCAGCAGCGAGAGCGCCAGGTCCAGCAGGGGCGAGTAGCGGAACTGGATCAGCTGCCTGAGCCGGTCGCGATCGGTCATGGGGCTCACCTCGATAATTGCGTCTCCGTGCAAGTCAAATGTAGCATTGGTTGTATGAAGAGTCAAGTGAGAGATTGTCGGGTACCTCGGTTCCGAGGGCACCCCTCGTGAAGGGGATCTGCGCGTGGCGGTTCTATGGATCGGCGCCCAGATTGGCGTCGAGATCGGCGCTCAAATCGGTGTACAGGTCGCCCAGAAAGGCGTGAACATACTCGGCCCGCTGTTCCGTCTTCTATTGGGATTCAACTTCAAGTCATTGGGGGGATACCGTGACGCTCGCGGTACAGCGCGTATCCAAGGCGTTCGGTCCGGTGAAGGCGGTGCAGGACGTCTCCTTCACGGTTCCGGCGGGGCGGGTCTGTGGGCTGCTGGGCTCCAACGGCGCCGGCAAGACGACCACGATGCGGATGATCATGCGCATCTTCCTGCCCGACCAGGGAGAGATCCGGTGGCAGGGCAGGCCCGTCACGGACGCGGTGCGGGCCGGCTTCGGCTACCTGCCGGAGGAGCGGGGGCTCTACCCCAAGATGCAGGTGCGGGAGCAGCTCATCTACCTCACGCAGCTGAAGGGGCTCACCCGGTCCGAGGCCGCCCGGCGGGCGGACCTGTGGATAGACAGGCTGGATCTGGGCGAGTACGCCCTGCGGAAGGTGGAGCAGCTCTCCAAGGGCAATCAGCAGAAGGTCCAGTTTGCGGCGGCCGCAGCCAGCGGCCCTGAGCTGTGCATCCTCGACGAGCCCTTCACCGGCCTCGACCCCGTGAACACCATGGTCATGGAGCAGGCCTTCCGGACCCTGGCCGGCGAGGGCACGACCATCCTCTTCTCGTCCCACAACATGGACCAGGTGGAGGCCCTGTGCGACGACGTGGTGCTCATGCACCGCTCGCGGGTGGTGCTGTCCGGCTCCCTGCGCGACGTGAAGCGGGCCGCCCGGCGGCAGACGGTCCGGCTCCGGCTCGAGTCGGGGGACTACGGCTTCCTGCGGGAGTTCCCCGGATTGCGCACCCAGTCGGCCGCCGCCGGGGCGATCGAGATCTCCATCCCCGACGGGCTTGACCCCAACCGCCTGCTGGCCCGGGCGATGGCGGCCGGCACGGTGACCGAGTGGTCGCTGGGCGAGCCGTCGCTGCGGGAGATCTACATTGAAAAGGTAGGTGGGGCGGATGCGTAACCTCTGGCTCGTCACCCGGCGGGAGTTCCTGAGCCGGATCAGGTCCGGGGCCTTCATCTTCTCCACCCTCATCATGATGGTCGCCCTTCTGGGCGCGACCCTGATCCCGGTCCTGATGCAGGGCTCCTCCGAGCCCCTGACGGTCATCGTGCTGGACCGCACGGGCAAGGTGTACCCGCCCCTCGAAGACGCGGTGGCCCGGCTGCGGGGCGGCAGCCGGAACGTATCGCTCATGCCGGGCGAAGGGGACGAGGAGCGCATCATGGCGGAGGCACGCGCCCAGAACGCGGCCGTGCTGATCATCGAGGGCACCTATCCCGGCGGCCTGCACGCGCGGTACCTCTACACCAGCATGGGCGACCTGAGCGACGCCCACCTGGTCCTCGAACTGCTGCAGCAGCATGTCCGGGCGGCCCGCCTGAACGAGCGGGGACTGCCTCCCGAGGTGGCCGTGGAGGTGCTGCAGCCGCTGACAATCGAGACGCGCCAGCTCACGGCGCGGGAGGAGCGCACCGCCAACGAGTTCATGGGCAGCATCTTCCTGGCCATGGGCGCCGTCATGTCGGTCTACCTGATCACCGTCATCAACAGCCAGTTCGTCTTCCAGGGGGTGCTGGAGGAGAAGGTCTCCCGGGTGGTGGAGGTGATGGCCGCGGCGGTGCGGCCCACCGAGATGATGGTGGGCAAGATCCTCGGCCTCGGCCTGCTGGGCGTCGTCCAGTACGCGGGCATGATGGCCGCCTGGCTGGCCGGCAACATCCTGAGCGCCAGGGCCATGGATGTGCCGGTGGGGTCCATCACGCCTCAGGTGGCATTGCTGATCATGGCCTTCATCGTGCTGAGCTACGCCATGAGCTCCTCGGTGCTGGCGGCCCTGGGCGCCACCGTCAGCCGCATGGAGGACAGCCAGACCGTGGTCTCCCCGGTGCTGCTCCTGATGATGCTGCCGATGTTCTTCATCACCCCGGTGATGAGCGCGCCCAACGGCACCCTGGCCACGGTGCTCTCCCTCGTCCCGATCTGGACGCCGACCGTCATGCTGCTCCGGGTGATGCTGGCCGAGGTGCCCGCCGTGCAGGTCGTGATCTCCCTGGCGGTGCTCGTTGCCACCACCGGCCTGCTGGCCTGGGCCAGCGGCAGGATCTACCGGGCCGCCCTGCTCACCTTCGGCACCCGGCCCACCCTGAAGCAGCTGTGGCAGTACCTGCGGACGGGATAGGCGGCGGCAGCGGGCGAGCGTCACGGCCGGAGCGCGCGACGCGGTCGGAGCCAGCGCCCCGGCCGCCACGAGCACGCGCAACGAGCGGTGTGAGGGGGCGTACCCGGTGAGACGCGCAAACACCGCGGACAGACGAAACAGCGCACCCGGCGAGGGTGCGCTGTTCTGCTACCGATCCTTGGGCGGCATGGGGGTGGGCGTGGGCTCCAACCCCTGTGCCTGGTACTTCCTGTCGATCTCCAGCCGAATCTCGTACAGCGACTTGCCGTCCTCGAGCCCCGCCATCACGTCACGCGTGATGTCAACGCAGATCTGTCAGGCAGACGCGTGGCGGTCGAAGGCGATGACCTTGCCCTGGGCGTCCCGCTGGTAGTAGCAGGCCGAGTTGCCGCCGTGCATCTCGCCGCAGCCGCAGTAGCAGGGGATGTACTGCAGCTCCTCGTGGTGGTACGCGGCCCAGATGTAGGCCTCCCTGTACTGCTTCGGCATCCCCTTGAACCACGCCGGCTCCGCCGGGAAGTCCTCCGGCAGCTTGTCGGCCACCTGGGTGGTCGAACCCTTGCCGGATCCGCCGCCGCCGCAGCCGGCGGCCAGGCCCGCAAGCGCCACCAGCATCAGGAGCAGCGCCGCCAGGTGCCACCCCTTCCACTTCCGTCGCAACTTCCGCTGCTCCGTGGCCATCTGCATCCCCCGTTTCGCTGATCTGTCGCTCTCCATTCTCACCGGAGAGTGTGGAGAAAGTGTGAAGGCCGCTGTCAGGGGCGGATGAGCCCCTCCCGCACGGCCCAGGCCACCGCCTGCGCCCGGTTCTGCATCTGCAGCTTCGCCAGGATCGATTTCAGATGGTGCTTCACCGTGTTCTCGGAGATGAACAGCGCCTCGGCGATCTCCCGGTTGGTCGCGCCGGCGGCACAGCGCTCCAGCACCTCCAGCTCCCGGGCCGAGAGCTTCGGGCCCTCGTCGGCTGCGGAGGGGGAGGGATCCTCCTCCGGACGCGGGCGGAGCTCCTGCAGGACCTTGGTCGCCATGGCGCCGGCGATGGGGGCCTCGCCCCGGGCGGCGCCCCGCACGGCTCCGAAGAGCGCCTCGGGCTCCAGGTCCTTCAGCAGGTAGCCCTGGGCGCCGCGCTTCAGCGCCTCCAGCAGGTCGTCACCGTCGTCGGAGTAGGTGAGCACGACGATCGCCGCATCCGGCATCCGCTGGTGGATGCGCGGGATCGCCTCCAGGCCGGAGCAGCGGGGCATCTCCAGGTCCAGCAGGATCACGTCCGGCCTGAGCTCCCCCGCCAGCGCCTCGGCCTCGAGGCCGTCGGCCGCCTCACCGACCACGGCGATGTCCGGCTGTGTGGCCAGGAGCCGGGCGATACCCTTCCGGACCAGGGTGTGGTCATCGGCCAACAGCACCTTGATCTGCGACATGGTTGCTCCCTCCTTCCGCCACCGGCACGGCGAACTTCACCGTCGTCCCCCTGCCGAGCTCCGACGTGATCTCGAGCCGCCCCTGCACCGACTCCATCCGTTCCCGCATGATGCCCAGCCCGAAGTGGAACTGCGCCGGCCCCGGGGTCTTCTCCAGCTCGAACCCGCAGCCGTCGTCCCGGATGGCCAGCACCAGGGAGTGGCCGTCGCGCCAGGCGTTGAACGAGACCGTACGGGCGCCGGAGTGGTTCCGCACGTTGTTCAGGGCCTCCTGCACCACCCGGGTCAGCTGCGACTCCACGCGGTCAGGCAGGTGGGCGGGCACCGCATCCCGGCCCGTCATCTCCACCCGGATGCCGGTCTGCTCCTGGAAGAGGCGCAGATGCTCGGCCCAGCGCTCCCAGAGCGGGGCGAGCGGCGGGCCGCTCTCCTTGAGCTGGAAGATCGACCGCCGCACGTCCTGGTGCGACTCCTTCAGCACCGCCCGCAGGTCGACGATCTCGCTGAGCAGCTCCTCGGTCTGGCCCACCCTGGCCATGCCCTCCATCAGGTGGAGGCGCACGCCGAAGAGGGTGAGGGTCTGGCCGAAGGAGTCGTGCATCTCCCGGGCCAGCCGCTGCCGCTCCTCCAGCGCGGCCAGGTGCCGCATGCGGGCCAGCAGGTCTACGTTCTCCACCGCGATGGAGAGGTGGCTGGCCAGGTTGGAGAGCAGCATCAGGTCCTCGTCATTCATCCGCACCCGGCGCCGGTGGCCCACGAAGAGCACGCCGTACTGCCGGTCGTGCACCCGCATCGGCACCGCCAGGGCCGCCTTGAGCCCCAGCCGCCCCACCGCGGCCGCTGCCTCCCCGTTGGCCGCCACGTCGGCCCGGATGTCCTGGGTGACGTAGGGACGCCCGGCGACCAGGAGCCGCCCGACTACGCTGCCCGCCAGCGGCAGCGGCGGGAGGGCGCCGGCGGCATCCGGCCCGACGACCACCTGCCAGGTGAGCTCCAGCGTCCCCTCGTGCAGGGTGCCCCAGCCGGCCACATCGGCCTCCATGACGCCCCGGGCCTTCTCCAGCAGGCGCTCCAGGTTCCGGTCCAGGTCGCCCACCGCGGCCAGCTCCCGGCCCACCTGGTAGAGCGACTCCACCTGGCGCCGCCGGAGGGCCAGCTCCCGCTCCAGGCGGGTGCGCTCGCTGACGTCCCAGAACAGCAGGTAGAACTCGTCGGCCGAGAGCGCCGTCACCGAGACCGCAACGGCCACCTCGCGGCCGCTGCGGGTGCGCAGGCTCATGTTGCGCATCTGGCTGGTGTCGCCCCGGGCCACCATGCCGAGGCACTGGGAGAAGCAGATCGGCTGGCCGGCGCTGTCGCGGGTGAACAGGTCGGAGCAGACCTTCTTCCCCTCGAGATCGGCCGCAGCGTATTCGGTGAGCCGGCAGGCCGCCGGATTGGCGCGCAGGATCCGGCAGCCCTGCCCCACCAGCACGATGCCAACCGCCGTGGAAGAGAAGAGCCGCTCCATGCGCTGCTGCTGCAGGTCCAGGGTGCGGCCGAGGGCCTCCAGCCGGTTGAAGACCATGTGCGTGAAGAGCACGACGCCGGCGACCAGGACGGCCGTCCAGATCCAGCTCTCCTGCAGATGCCCGGACCGGCGCAGCACCTCGACGATCAACACGGCGCCCGCGGAGATGGCGGTCACCGCCGGCCGCATGCGGCGCATCTCCATCCGCTCACCTCCCGGCCCGCGAACCCGAGTTTCTGTTACCATGACACAAAGCCGCATAAACGTACAATCAGTTGTAACCTCTAACTAATGCGTAGCCCAAAGGGACGGCGAGGGTGATGAGCCAGCGGATGCAGACGGGTTCGCGGCGAGCGCCCGGCGCGCGGACTGAACTCAGCAAGCGACGGGGAGGGGGCCGTGCCCCCTCCCCGGTTGATTTGCCCTAGAGCCCGGTGTTGATGCCGGTGAACGTCGAGCTGGCGAAGAAGAGCAGCCGCCCGGTGAGCTCGCCGGCCACCAGCAGGGCGACGGGCAGGAGCAGCGCCGCCCGGCTCAGCCGTGGGCGCCAGGCCTGCCAGAGGAGCAGGATGGCCGGCATGGCCAGGCCCACCAGCAGGCGGACGAGGTACCAGGCGGAGCCCGTCATGGCCCCGGCCTGGGCGCGGGCCTCGGGAAGTCCCGTGGCCGCGGCGCCGGTGTGGGCGAAGGTGAGGAGCCCGGTGAGCAGGACCGCCCCTGCGGTGAAGAGGGCCAGCTCAACCAGCCACTCGGGGGCGAAGGCGCGGCCCGCCTCGGTGACGGAGAGCAGGGCCAGCAGGGCGGCGCCGCCGGTGGTGAGCGTGGTGGCCAGGAAGAGGAGGACCGGGAAGCCGCCCGCATTGGCCGGCAGGGAGGGCAGGACGTAGATCATGCCCGAGGCGATGACCGACGCCAGCCCGACGGCGCTCACGAGGACCGGCGCCCAGCGGGGCGCCTGCCCGGTGCGGGACTGCCACCAGAGCAGCAGCGCGCCCAGGGCGAAGAGGCTGGTCAGCAGCACCTCCCAGCTCAGCCACGAGGAGGGAAGGCCGCCCAGGGCCCGGAAGGCGAACTGGGGATGGCCGAGGTGCGTGAGCGAGAGGAGCATGGCGGCGCCGGTGGCGAGCCAGGCGGTGAGCATGGCCGGCCGGGCGAGCCGATTGTAGGCATCGGGCTTCTGGCGAGCGGAGGGCGTGAACCCGAAGAGCGTGTAGAGCACTGCCAGCCCGACCGCCGTCTCCGAGAGAACCGTGAACAGGGTGAGCGAGGTCCACTCCATCTCCATGGCTTAGCTCTCCCTCCTGTACTGCCGGCTGGCCACCGGCGGGGTGAAGCGGATCGAGGGGTTGGTGATGTCGCTGTTGGGGAACCCCGGCACCGAGCGGACCGCCCGGGGCTCGTCGAAGGTGCTGAGGTCGATCAGCTTCAGCGCCGACATCGGGCAGGCGGCCACGCAGGCGGGCTGCTGCGCCGCATCGAGCCGGTCCTTGCAGAGCTGGCACTTGGAGGCCTTCCGCTCGGTGGGCGAGTAGCGGGCGGCGCCGTAGGGGCAGGCCATCGTGCAGAGGCGGCAGCCGATGCACTTGTCGTGGTCCTGGACCACGATGCCGTCCTCCCGCTTGGTGTAGGCGCCCACGGGGCAGACCCGCGCACACTCGGGGTCCTCGCAGTGGTTGCATGCCACCGAGATGAAGTTGCGCTCGGGCTGGGCGGGGTCCTCACGGAAGGGGTAGACCCGGCGCCAGTTGACCTCCGCCTCCAGGCCGTACTCGTTCTTGCACGCCATCTGGCAGGCCTTGCAGCCGATGCAGAGGTCCATGTTGTGGTGGAAACCCAGCTGTCTCTTGGGCACGGGCTGCTCCCTCCTTTACACCCGCTCGATCTCGACGAAGTTGTCGTGGAAGGCGATGCCGTCGTTGCCCGTCATCACCTTGCCCATGTCGGCCGGGATCGGGTGGACGGTGTTGTTCACGTTGAAGTCCGAGTCCTTGAACCAGGCCTCGTAGGCCACCACCGTGTCGACCGGTACCGTGCGGGTGAGCCGGGCCTTCAGCCGCACCTCGCCCAGGTCGTTGTAGACCCGGACCATGTCGCCGTCCTTGATGCCCCGCTGCTCGGCCAGCCGGGGGTGGATCTCCAGCAGGGGCTCGGGGTTGGTCTGCATCATGTAGTCGAGGTTCTGGAACTGCGAGTGCAGCGAGTGCTGGGCGTGGGGCGTCAGGAACCGGATCGGGTAGCCTGCCGGCGGCTGCATCTCGGGCACGTAGGTGGGCATGGGGGGCAGGCCGTTGCCGGCCGCCAGGTCGGACCAGATCTCGAACTTGCCCGAAGGCGTGCTGAACTTCTTCTCCTCCCAGATGGCGGCGGGCATGAGCGCCTTGGCGGGCCGCTCCTTCAGCTCGCGCCAGTCGCGGATGCCGAAGAGCTGGTAAATCCCGTCGTTGAACTCCTTGCCGACCCACTCCTCCTCGTCGCCCTCGGTGGGGAAGGTGCAGGAGCCGGGGGAGAGCTCGTTCAGCTTCCTGGAGAGGGCCCAGGCGATCTGCAGGTCGCTCCTGGCCTCGAAGAGCGGCTCGACGGCCTTCTCGTTGATGGAGACCCAGCGGTGCCAGTACGAGACGTTCACGTCCCAGTTCTCGAAGTGGGTGGTGACCGGCAGCACGATGTCGGCCATCTGCGCCGAGTGGTTCATGAACTGGTCGGCCACGACGACGAGCTCCATGCCGGCGAACGCCCGGCGGATGTCGCCCGCGTCGGGGTCCTGGGAGCCCGGGTTGCGGCAGGCGATCCAGAGCATCTTGACCGGCGGGTCCGTGAGGGCCTGGATCTCGGCCGCGAAGTTGTTCATGTTGACCGTGCGGTTGGTGTAGCCGCCCTTGCCGTCAGGCAGGCCCACCGAGCCCGCGGGCGGCCCGTAGGACTGCACGTGGTAGTTGAAGCCCCAGGTGGCCAGGTGGCCGTAGAGCACGCCGCCGCCCACCGTGCCGATCTGGCCGGTGATCGCCCCCAGGGCGTCGATCGCCCGCACGTTCTGGCCGCCGTTGGTGTGCCGCTGCATGCCGTAGCCGATCCAGATCATGGAGGGGCGGATGGTGGCGTAACCGCTGGCCAGCTCCACGATGGCCTCCACCGGGACGCCGGTCACCTCGGACGCCCACTCGAGGGTGACCTCCTTCTTCAGGTAGGCCTCGAACTCGGGCCAGCCCTTGACGTAGCTGTTCAGGTACGCCTTGTCGTGCAGGTTGTTGTCGATGATCCACCGGGCCATGCCCAGGGCCAGGGCGCCGTCGGTGGCAGGCTTGATCTGGATGAAGAGGTCGGCCTGGGAGGCGGTGGCGGTGTTGATCGGGTCGATCACGACGACCTTGGCGCCGCTCTCCTTGGCCTGCCGGATGAAGTCCATCTGGTGGACGCCGTTCCAGGCCGGGTTGGCGCCCCAGATGATGATGTACCGGGACTGCGCCATGGTCTCGGGGTCGTCCATCACGAAGGCGCCGAAGTCGTAGTTGGTCGCGTCGATGCCGGCCGGCCAGCAGGGGGTGCCCAGGGCGTAAGTGTGGTAACCGATCGACTGGAACATCCCCTCCACGGCGTAGTGGAGGATGCCGAAGTTGCCCGAGTACTTGTTGAGCGCCACCGGCAGCGTGGAGCCGTAACGCTGCTTCAGCTCCAGGATCTTGCTGGCGATGATGGTCAGCGCCTCGTCCCAGGAAATGCGGCGCCAGTTGCCCGAGCCCCGGGGCTCCTGGATCATCGGGTACTTGATGCGGTCGGGCGAGTAGTTGCGGTGCACGTAGGTGTAGCCCTTCAGACAGAGCCGCCCCTGGGTGTAGCCGTGCAGCGGGTCGCCATCCACCTTGCGGAGCACGCCGTTCTGCACGGTGGCGATCTGGCCGCAGGTGTCGAAGCAGTTGCGGGGGCAGGCGGTGCGGAAGGTCCTGGTGTCCGGCGCCTGGCCGGCGGTGGTGGAGCTCATGGGCTGCGCCGTGCAGCCGCTCAGGGCGGCGGCGGCTCCGGCCAGGGCCCCCGCCTTGATCAGGGTGCGGCGGGATACCTTCATGCGGTGCTCTCCTCCTTTGCGTGGGCGGCGGGGTTGAGATGCTCGGCATCCAGCTGGATGACGGCTCGGGTGAGGGCAGCCAGCGACCGGTAGAAGGGGGACCGGGAGCCCTCCGCGATGCGGCCGCAGAACGCGGGAACCCACCGGGCCAGATGCTCCGTCAGGAACCGGCGCTGGGGCTCGATCAGATCCTCGCCGGCGCCCGCAAGCGCTCCGGCCTGCAGGCGGGCGTAGAACTCCAGCTCGAAGGCGATGTGGTCGTCGGGCTCGTTCCGCTCCGGCCCGAGGGTGAGCCCGTGTCTCCGGTAGAAGGACCGGACGGCGAAGGTCGCCTCCTGCATCAGCGCGGGCTCGGGACTCACGTAGACCGACTCGTAAGGCGGGGCGACCAGCCGCTCCGGGCCGACGAAGAGGCGGTGGAACTCAGCCAGGTCGGGGCCCGGCTCCAGGGGCGCCAGCTGCGGGAGTGCGCAGCCGAGCGCCTCGCCGTAGGCGGCGGCCACCTCGGCCAGCGCCCCGGCCAGCTCGGGGGTGGCCGGGACCGCATAGGCGGCCTGCAGGAGCTGGAAGAGGGCGAGGCGGACCTCGGCGAGGGTGATGTGCGCCTGGCTCACGGTCCGGTCACCTCCGGGTTCGCAGGTTGGGGGCGGCGCAGGGTGCAGGCGAGGCAGCGGCGGCCGGCGGCCTTGGCGGTGGCTGAGGCGACCACCACCTGCTCCTCCCGGCCGCAGGCGGTGCAGCGGAGCACCTGTGGCGCGCCCAGCGGGTCGGGGGCGGCGCTGCGCAGGAAGGAGAGGGGCCTGGGCGCGCCCAGCGAGAGCGCCCCGGTGGGGCAGACCTGGGTGCAGAGGCCGCAGGCGTGGCAGCGCCGGTGGAAGAGCGCCAGGCCGCCCTCGTCCAGCCGCATGGCGCCGTTCGGGCAGAGCCGGACGCAGACGTCGCAGCGGTGGCACGTGCCCGTCAGGTAGACGGCGGCCGGGCCCCAGGCGAGGCCGTCCGGCGGCGCACCCGCCTCGCCTTCAAGGCGCTCCAGGGCCCAGAGGAGGAGTTCCCGCCGGCGGGAGGCGCTGGGCGTGAAGGGTTCGGGCGCCTGGGCAGCCGCGGGTGCAGGCAGCGCCTGCCGCAGAAGCCCCAGGGCGGAGCGGAGGAAGGCGCGGCGCTCGCTGTTCGGGGGCAGGTCCACCCGCGGCCGTTCCGGGCGCTGGTCCGGGCCAGAATTTGGATGCCGGTGCAGGCCGAAGTTTGGGCCGGATACCGTGTGTTCGGCGACTGCGGAAGCGTCAGCCACCTCGATTTCGCAGGGGTGGAGCAGGCCGGCGAGCACCCGCCGGGCCTCGGCCGCAGCGGACTGCAGCATGGCGGCGCCCGCCTTGCTGGGGCACGGGCCGCAGCCCCCGTCCGGAACCCACAGCCGGATCCGCCCGGCGCCGCATGCGGCAGCCGCCAGCAGCAGCTCGGGGCCCAGCCGGCCGAGGCAGCGCACGGTCACGGGGTCGGACCCGGCCGGCGGCGTCGCTCGGGCGCACGCGACGGTGAGCGTCTGCCTCCCGCGGGCGGCCCGGGCGAAGCGGCGCAGCAGCTCCTGGTCCGACGGGTTGTCCAGCACGATGGCGTCGGCCGGGCATGCAGCGGCGCAGAGGCCGCAGCCGGAGCACTCGGCCGCCTCCGGCAGCCGCTCCGGGGAGATGGCGCCCTCGGGGCAGACCACTGCGCAGGCGGAGCAGATGGAACGGGGCGAGCGGCATCGCAGGCAGCGCTGACGGTCGATCTGCACCGTCCGGATCTCCGCCAGGGCATCGGCCAGCCGGTCGAGTTCGACCATCCGTGATCTCCCCCCTTGCGGCTAGTTTCACAATAACGGAGGGAGCGCAGGTGACGGTATCACCCTATCGGGCGGATTTTGCGGCCGGCGAAACAAGGCGCCGACCTACCCGAGCGGGTGAGTCGATAGACTATTGAAGATGATCTGCCCGATCTCCGCACAACGAAAGGAGGAACGCGCATTGAGCACGCTGGCGGGTTATGCGGCGGGCTTCGCGCCGCCGGCGGCCGCGGAGCCCCCGTCGCTTCAGGTGACCGGGACGGGGGAGGTGCCGGTGGCCCCCGACACGGCCCGGATCTCGCTGGGCTTCTCCGCGCGGGCGCCGCAGGCGGCGGCAGCCTACGAGCAGGCGGCCGCGGCGCTGAACCAGGTGGTGCGGGCCCTGGTCCAGGCCGGCGTCCCCACGGAGATGATGCAGACGCAGGAGGTCGCCCTGAACCCGGTCTACCGCCCGCCCGAGGACGGGGGCGCAGGCGAGCTGTCGGGATACGAGGCCTCTGCCACCCTGGCCGTCACCCTGCGCGACCTGGCCCGGGTGGGGGCCATGATCGACCTGGCCGTATCGGCCGGGGCCAACCGGGTACTGGGCGTGCAGTTCACGCTCCGCAACCGGCAGCCGGCCGAGGGCGCGGCCCTGGCGCAGGCGGTGCAGGACGCGCAGCGGCAGGCCGTGGTGCTGGCGCAGTCCCTGGGGGTGGTCCTGGGGCCGGTCCTGCAGGTGGAAAGCCTCCCCGGCGCGGTGCCGGAGCCCTTCCTCGCACGCACGTTCGCGGAGGCGGTGCCGGTGCTTCCGGGGCAGGTGACGGTCTCCCGCAGCGTGCGGGTGGTCTACGGAATCCAGCTTGCTGGGGGTCCGTGAGCGGGTCTGGTCGGTCGCATCAAGCCAGCGGGGCCCCGCGGACAGGCAGCGGGCTGTCCCAGCGGTGTGAAACGCGCGTTGGGACAGCCCTTCATCTGGCCGGGTATGGAGGGAATCTCCGCATTCCGTTAACAGAAAGGAGGAGAATTCCACATCGAACGAGAATGTTGGAGGCACGAACCTACGAACCTTGATACGGGTGGAGGGGTTCCCGTGACCGATCGTCTGGCGCTCGGCATCGACATCGGCGGCACGTCGTGCAGCCTTGCGCTCATGGACGAAGCCGGACGGCTTCGAAAAACGTTTGACATTCCGACCCGCGCGCACGAGGGCGGCGAGGCGCTCATCGCCCGACTGATCGAGGCCGCCGGGCGGGTCCTGGCGGAAGGCGCCGGCATGCTGGGCATCGGCATCGGCTCGGCGGGGCAAATCGACTTCGCCACGGGCACCTGCCGGTACGCCACCGAGGCCCTGCCGGGCTGGACGGGCATGCCGATTGCCGACCGCTTCCGGGCGGCCTTCGGCCTGCCGGTCTGGGTGGAGAACGATGCCAACGCCGCCGCCCTGGCCGAGCACCGGTACGGCGCGGGCCGGGGGCTCAGCGACCTCATCTGCCTCACCCTGGGCACCGGCATCGGCGGCGGCGCCATCGCCGGCGGCAGGCTGGTCCGGGGGGCGCACGGCGCCGGCGGCGAGCTTGGCCATATCCCCGTCGAGCCCGGCGGGGCCCCCTGCGCCTGTGGCTCCAGCGGCTGCCTGGAGGCCTACGCCTCCGCCACCGGCATCCTGCGCATGGCCAGGGAGTCCGGCGTCGAGGCCGGATCTGCCCGGGAGGTCTACGCCCTGGCGGCCGGGGGCGACGCGGCCGCGCTGGCCGTCACCGAGCGGGCGGCCCGGTACCTTGCGCAGGGCATCGTGGCCATGGTGGCGGCCTTCGACCCCCAGGCGGTGCTGATCGGCGGCGGGGTCTCCCAGGCCGGGGACCTGCTCTTCGCCCCGCTGCGGCGCCACCTGGAGGCCAACCCCTTCGTGCGGGGCCGCTGCGCGGTGCGCCCCGCCGCCCTGGGTCCCGCCGCCGGCGTGATCGGCGCCGCGGCTCAGGTGTTTCTCTACCACAATCGGGAGGACTGATCATGCCAAGGACTTATCGCGAGCCCGCCCGTGACCTTCCCGTCGCCCGGGATGTCGACGTGCTGGTCGTGGGCGGCGGCACCGCCGGCGTCTGCGCCGCCATCGCCGCGGCCCGGCAGGGGGCGAGGACGCTGCTGGTGGAGGCGGCCGGCTTCCTCGGGGGGAGCCAGACCGGCGCTCAGGTCTGCCCCACGATGCCCAACCACGTGGACGGGGAGCCGCTCAACGGCGGCATCGGCCTGGAGATCATGCGCCGGGCCGAGGCGGAGGGCTGCGGCTGGACCCACACCGGCCAGCCGTGGTTCGACCCGGAAATGCTCAAGGCCGTGCTGGACGAGATGGTGCTGGAGGCGGGGGCGGAGGTGCTCCTGCAGACGCTGACGGTGGGCGCCATCGTGGAGGACGGGGCGATCCGGGGCGTGATCGTCGAGAACAAGTCAGGCCGCCAGGCCATCCTCGCCCGGCGGGTGATCGACTGCACCGGCGACGCGGACGTGGCGGCGCTCGCCGGCGTGCCGATGATGGAGGGGCAGGAGTCGGACGGGGCGCACCAGGCCATGTCGCTCCGCTTCACCGCCGACGGCATCGATCTGGAGCGCTTCTATCAGTTCCACCTGACCCTCGGCGGGCGGGAGGACCAGCAGCCCCGGCCGCCGATGGTCCACACCGCGATGGTCTGGGGCAAGGGCTGGCCCCTGGAGCCCGTCTTCCGCAGGGCGGTGGAGGAGGGCGTGCTGGACGAGACCGACGGAAACTACTTTCAGTGCTTCGCCATCCCGGGCCGCCCCCGCGCCCTGGCCTTCAACTGCCCGGAGATCCCCCTGCGGGCGAACGGCACCGACGCCGACGACCTGACCTGGGCCTTCACCGAGGGGCGGCGGCGCATCCGGCGGCTCATGCGCTTCTTCCACCGGTACCTGCCCGGCTTCGAGGAGGCGTACGTGGCCTCGGTCGCCTCGCAGGTGGGGGTGCGGGAGAGCCGGCGGATCACCGGGGAGTACGTGCTGGACTTGGATGACATCCTCGAGTGCCGCAAGTTCCCCGACGGGATCGCCCGGAACCGGTACCCCGTTGACGTGCACGGCGCCCGGAAGTCGATCAACGAGGAGAAGCGGAACCTCGTCTACCTGCCGCCGGGCGAGTACCACGAGATCCCCTACCGCTGCCTGGTCCCGCTGAAGGTGGACAACCTCCTGGCTGCCGGGCGCTGCCTCTCGGCCACGTTCGTGGCCCAGTCCTCGGTGCGGATCCAGCCCAACTGCCAGGCGATGGGCGAGGCCGCCGGCGTGGCGGCGGCGCTGTCGCTCGCCCGGGGCATCACCCCGCGGCAGCTGGACGGCGCCGAGCTGCGCCGGGTGCTGCGGGCGCACGGGGCGAGCCTGTAGGAAGGAGCAGAGACAGATGCGCATTCTCCTGATTCCGGTCGACGCCCGTCCGGTCACCCGCGACATCGCCGTCGAGGTCGCCGCCGTGGCCGGCATCGAGGTGATGGTCCCGCCCAAGGAGATCCTCGGCTTCCTGAAAGAACCCGCCGACCTGGCCGCCATAGGGGCCTGGATGGCGGAGCACCTGCCCCTGGCCGACGCCGTGGTCGTCAGCCTGGACCTGCTCGGCTACGGCGGCCTCTGCCCCTCCCGGTTCGGCGGCGTCACCGCCGCACAGGTGAAGGAGCGGCTGGCGCCCGTCTTCCGGCTGAAGGCGGAGCGGCCCGATCTGCCGGTCTACGCCTTCAGCGCAACCATGCGGATCCCCGCCTACAATAGCGACGCCGAAGAGCCCGAGTACTGGGCGACCTACGGCTACGACCTGTGGCGGCTCTCCTACTGCGACGACAAGTACCAGGTCACCGGCGACGAGGCGGCCCGGGCGGAGGCGGAGGCCGCCGCGGCCCGGGTTCCGGCTGAGCTGGTGGCCGAGTTCCGGGCCCGGCGCGCCCGCAACTTCGCCGTGAACCTGCACGCGCTCGACATGGCGGAGCAGGGGCTGCTGGACCTGATCGTCTTCCCGCAGGACGACACCAGCGAGTTCGGCTGGAACATCGCCGAGCAGCGGCAGCTCCGGGCCGAGATCAACCGGCGGGGGCTGGGCATGAAGGCCCTGATCTACCCCGGCGCCGACGAGGTCGGCCTCGCGCTGGTGGCCCGGGCGGTGAACCGCGCGGCGGGCGTCACCCCGAAGTTCTATCCCTTCTATTCCTCCACAAAGGGCCCGCTGATCCACGCCCGCTACGAGGACAGGCCCCTGGGCGAGACGGTCAAGGGCCAGATCTTCGCCTGCGGCGGCCTGCTGGTCGACTCCCCGGCGGAGGCGGACATCCTCCTGGCCGTCAACACCCCCGGCGACGAGCAGGGCGAGGCGCCGGAGCAGGCGCACCGGCGGCTGGTGGACACGGCCGGCCGCAACCTGCCCGAGTTCGTCGCCCGCATCGCGCACTACATCCGGGAGGGGCGCCCCGTGGCCGTGGCCGACCTGGCCTACGCCAACGGCGCCGACGACGCCCTCATCTCCCTGCTGGGGGAGACCGTCGCCCTGCCCGACCTGGAGGCCTACGCCGGCTGGAACACGGCGGGCAACTCCATGGGCACCGTCGCGGCCCACGCCGCCATGCGCCACCTGGGCCGCCGCACCGGTCGCCTGAACCAGGGGGCGCACCTCTCCTTCCTCCTCAAGCGGTTCGCCGACGACTACCTCTACCAGTTCCAGGTGCGCACCGAGGTCCGGGAAGCTCACGGCGTCGACCGCCTGCCGCCCGACGAGCTGCTGGCCGAGACGGCCCGGCGGCTGGAGCCCGGTCTGCGGGCCTTCCACGCCCGGCACTTCGCCCGGGCCGGCGAGCTGAAGCTGAAGCAGATCTACCTGCCGTGGAAGCGCTCCTTCGAGGTGGGGCTCGACCTGGAGGTCATCCCCCGCTAGGGGCCTCCGGCGGCGTCACCACCCGAACCCTTCCGAGGCGCGCCCTGCTGGTCGGTCCCGCAGGAGCGATGACAACTGGAGGTCACTTGCAATGCAAACCACGGCTCACCCTGCCGGCTTCGCCCGAGAATGGCGGGTTCCCGATCCCGCAGAGATGACCCCGGAGCAGCTGGCGGGGCAGATGGTGCAGATTCAGGTTCCCGGCCGGGCCTGCACGCCGGAGACCGCCGCGTTCCTGGCCCGGTACCGGGTGGGCTCCGTGATCCTGTTCAGCGGCAACGTGGCCACGCCGGCGCAGGCCGCCGCCTTCACCCGCGGGCTGCAGGAGGCCGCCGCCGCGGCGGGCCTGCCGCCGCTGCTGCTGGCCATCGACCAGGAGGGCGGCGCCGCCTCGGTGGTGCAGCAGGGCGTCTCGCACCCGCCGTTCCTCATGGGCATAGGGGCGACCGGCGATGCCCGGAGCGCCGCCGCCGCCGGCCGGGTGCTGGCCCGCGAGGTGCGGGCGATGGGCTTCCATTGGCTCTTCGCCCCGGTGCTGGACGTGAACTGCAACCCGGCCAACCCGGTGATCGGCCCGCGCTCCTTCGGCAGCGACCCCGACCTGGTGGGTCGCATGGGCGCTGCCTTTGTCCGGGCGGTGCAGGCGGAGGGCGTCCTGGCCTGCGGCAAGCACTTCCCGGGCCACGGCGACACCAGCCTGGACTCGCACCTCGACCTCCCCAGCCTGCCCCACGGGCGGGAGCGGCTGGAGGCCGTGGAACTGAAGCCGTTCCGCATGGCCATCGAGGCCGGCCTGGGCTCGCTGATGACCGCCCACGTGGTCTTCCCGGCCATCGAGCCGGAGGGCGTGCCCGCCACCCTGAGCCGCCGGGTGCTGACCGACCTGCTGCGGGACGAGATGGGCTACGATGGGCTCCTGATCACGGACTCGATGGTGATGAACGCGATCAAGGAGCACTACGGCACCGCCGAGGCGGCGGTGCGGGCCGTCCTGGCCGGCGCCGACATGGTGATGGCCCTGGGCGACCTGGACCGGGCGGCGACCACGCTGGAGGCCTTGGCCGCGGCCATTGCCCACGGTACCATCCCCCGGGAGCGGGCAGAGGCGTCGGTCAGGCGGGTGCTGGCGGCCAAGGACCGGTTCCTGCGCCCGAGGCCGCCGGCCGGTGACGCTGCTCAGCCGGGCGCCGGGGCGGAGCCGCACCGGAATGCGGCGGGCTGGGTTCAACCCGGCGACGTGGCGGTCTGCGACTCACCAGAGCACCGGGCGGTGGTGGCAGACCTCTGCCTGGCGGCCGTGCGGCCGGTGTGCGGGGAGCTGCCCCGGCTGAAGCCCGGCGAGCGGGTGCTGGTGCTGGCCCCCGAGCGGGTGGAGCGGCCGATGTCGCTGGACTTCTCGGCCCCACTGGCCGACCTGGTGGAGGCCCTGCGCAGCTGCGGCGTGCGGGCCGACGGGCGGGATACCGGGATGGACCCCGACCCGCAGCGGGCGGCCGCACTGGTCAGGGGAGCGGCGGCCTACGACGCCGTGCTGGTCTGCTGCACGGAGAAGGCGGAGCTGCCCGGCGGCATCCGGATGCTGGCCGACCGGCTCGCCGGCCACCCCGGCCGCATCCTGGTCTCGCTGGGCAGCCCCTACCCCGTGGCCGGATACCCGGTCGCCGTCTGCAGCCACGGGCGCTTCCGGCCGTCGTGCGAGGCCCTGGCCCGGGCGCTGACGGGGGTGGGCGCGCCATGAGGACGGCCCCGCAGAGCCCGCACGAGGTGCTGCCCCAGGACCACGAGCGGGTGCGGGCCGTGCGCGTGAAGCCCGACCCGCCCGCCGACCTCGCAGCCTTCTGGGGCGAGGTGCTGGCCGAACTGGCCGCGACGCCGCCGGACCTGGAGCTGCGGGTGCTGGACCCCGACGCGGGCCGGGGGGAGTGGTACGCCACCTCCCTGGGCGGCCGGCGGATCGGCGGGACCTTCACGGCCCCGCCCGGGCCCTGGCGCGCCCGGCCGCAGTGGATCCGGGGCCACGGGTACGGGTTCCCGCAGGGGAGCGATCCCTTCGCGGTGGAGGGCGACCCGGAGTGGATCGCCGTCACGGTGGACGTGCGCGGCTATGGGCGGAGCCGGACAGAGGGCGACCCGGGCATCCCGGGCTGGGCGGTGCACGGCATCGCCGACCGGCGGGGGTACATCCTGCGGGGCGCGGTGGCCGACTGGATCCGCTGCGTCGAGGTGGCCCGGGCGCTCCCCGGCGCCGACTCGGACCTGACGCTGCTGACCGGCGGTTCCATGGCCGGCGGGCTGGCCCTGCTGGCTGCACCATGGGTGGACAACCTGCTGGGTGTGGTGGCCTCCGTTCCCACCTTCGGCGCCTACCGCCTGCGGGAGCGCCTGGTGAAGCGGGGGTCGGGCGCCGAGGTGAACCGGCGCCTGGCGGAGGCCCCGCCCGCCGAGCGGAGCGCCCTGGTGGAGAACCTGCGCTACTACGACGTGGTCAACATCGCCCCGCTGATCCGGGTGCCCGCCCTGATCGGGCTGGGTGTGCTTGACGACGTGGTGCCCGGCGAGACGGTAGCCGCGATCTACCACGCCCTCGGCAGCCCGGCCAAAAGGCTGCTCTCGTACCCCTGCTCCCACTCCACCCACCCGCTGGACCGACTGTGGGACGGGTTCGCCCGGGAGGCGCGGACCTGGGGGCGGCTGCTGGTGGAGCAGCGCCGGAAGATGACCTTGAGGAGGACGAAGCGCGATGGCCGAGATCCGGACCATGCATCCTGAGCCGAAGATGATCTGGTTCGATCAGTCGGCGAACGCCGGGCGGCTGAGCACCCCGGAGGGGGTGGCCCGCATGGTGGAGCGGTGCGCCGAGGCGGGCATCACCGACCTGCTGGTGAACGTGCGCAGCCCGGACGGCCTGGCCCTGTACCGCAGCCGGCTGGTGCCCCACCGCTCGCTGGTCCACGCCGATTACCCGGCGGACTACGACCTGCTGGCCCTGGTCCTGGAGGAGGGGCACCGGCGCGGCCTGCGCGTCCACGCCGCCCCCGACGTCTTCAGCGGAGGCCGCTGGTCGTATCACCACCCGGCCTATGCCGCCAGCCGGCACCCCGACTGGCAGTCGGTGGTCTACGGCCTCGACCCCGCCAGCCTCCGGCCTGCCTGCTTTCCCTACACGAAGGTGCCCAAGGGGCTGGTGACGGCAGTGCCCATCAACAACGAGGGCGTGGGCTTCCTCAACCCCGGCCACCCCGAGGTGCAGGAGCACCTGCTGGCCGTGCTGGAGGAGCTGGCCCGGGAGTACCCCGTCGACGGCTTCTGCCTGGACCGGGGCCGGTACGACGGCCTGCACGTGGACTTCAGCGAGCACACCCGCCGGGCGCTGGCCGAGCGGACGGGCGAGCCGCTGGCGGGGGACGACTGGCCAGAGCGGGTCTACCGCATCCTCCGCCCGGGGGAGGAGGAAGGCCCCGCGGCGGCACCCGCGCCGGACCGCCACGGCGGCGTGACCGGCTACGCCGCAGCGGAGGGCGGGACCGTGATACCCGGGACCCGGTGCGCGCCGGGGCCGCTCTTCGGGGCCTGGCTGGAGTACCGGGCAGCTGCGGTCCGCTCGTTCTTCGTGGCGGCCCGGCAACGGGTGAAGGCCGTCCGTCCCGACGTGCTGTTCGGCGACTACACCGGCTCCTGGTACCCGCTCTACTACCAGGTGGGCGTGAACTGGGCCAGCCGGCGGTACGACCCGGGCCTGCCCTTCCTGCCGCCGACCTACCAGGAGACCGGGTACGCCGAGCAGCTGGACTACCTCTGCAGCGGCTGCTACTACCCCGAGGTCACCGTGGCGGAGGCCCGGGCGAAGGGGGCGCCGGCGGACTGGTACAGCGTGGAGGGCGCCGCCGACCTGGCGGTCGGGGCGGTGATGGGCGACACGCCGCTGATCGGCTCGCTCTTCCTGCAGCAGTACGAGGGCGACGTGGCGCAGTACCAGAAGGCGGTCGCAGCCTGCCGGACCCGCACGGCCGGGGTAATGCTGTTCGACCTCTGCTACGTGGACGGCTACGACTGGTGGGAGGCCACACGGGCCGCCCTGCGGTAGGGGAGCACGGGTCCTGGCGAGCGGGTGCACCGCCAGCGGGGCACGTCCACGGGGGCGAGCCGCACGGGAGCCCGCCAACTCGGGTAGGAATGAGGCCGGCGATTCGCCCGGAAGATCGCCGCGAAAATAAAGAGGAGGATTCCTCCAAGATTCGTCCTTAAGAAGGAGGAATCCGCCGATTGGCGGAGAATCCTTCTAGCAGACCTGGAGGAGGAGTGCCGTGATCGGCCCGGCGCACCTTGGCCGCCAGGCGAAGCGTTCCAGACATCTCGAGGAGGTGCCCATTCATGTTGCCAAAGGTTCGCAAAGGCATCGCACTCTCCATCGCCACGGTGGTGGCCATGGGCGTGCTCGCAGGCTGTGGCGGCAGCAAGGCGCAGGATCCCGCGCCGTCCACCGGCGGGCAGACGTCGGGCCAGCAGAGCTCGGGCGAGCAGACGCCGAAGAAGCCGGTCAAGATCCAGTTCTGGACCATCTCCCTGAAGCCGACCTTCGATGACTACATCAACGGCCGCATCGCCAAGTTCGAGAGCGAGAACGAGGGCGTCACCGTCGAGTGGACCGACCTGCCGTACGACGCCATCGAGCAGAAGCTGCTGACCGCCATCGGCTCCGGCGAGGCGCCTGACGTGGTGAACCTGAACACCGGCATGGCCCTGACCATGGCCCAGAAGGGCGCCCTGGTCGACCTGAAGGCCGAGGCCCCCGAGACGCTGGCGATCTACCAGGAGAGCCTGCTGCAGGGCGCCTCCTATAAGGGCGGCATTTACGCCTACCCCTGGTACGCCACGTCCGCCCTGCTGATCATGAACACCGACATCATCAAGGCGGCGGGCCTCGACCCGGCCAACGCCCCCAAGACCTGGGAAGAGATGACCGAGTGGGCCCGGACCATTAAGGAGAAGACCGGCAAGTACGCCTTCATGCCGGACCGGAACATGGTCCAGTTCAACATGGCGGGCGTGCAGTGGCTGAACGAGGACAAGACCCAGGCCACGCTGAACACCCCCGAGGCCGTCGCCGTCTACCAGCGGATGCGTGACTGGATCGAGCAGGACCTGATCCCGCACGACTCCATCACCAAGAACTACAACGAAGCCCTGAACCGCTACATGGCCGGCGAACTGGCCTTCCTGCTGACCGGCCCGCAGTTCCTCACCCGGGTCCGCGACAACGCCCCTGAGATCTACGCGGTGACCGACGTCGCCCCGTACATCCTCGACAAGGGCAAGAAGCTGCAGACCTCGCTGATGAACGTCGTCGTCCCGGCGGCCTCCAAGGCGGAGAACCGCGAGGCGGCCATCAAGTTCGCCAACTTCATCACCAACGACGAGAGCCAGCTGGAGTTCGCCAAGATCGTCAACATCCTGCCCTCCACCAAGGAGGCGGCGAAGGATCCGTTCTTCAGCCAGGACACCGGCAACCCGCTGGAGGACAAGGCCAAGAAGATCACCGTCGACCAGATGGCCATCTCCTACGACTTCACCCTGGGCATCGGCGGCAAGCAGGGCAAGGTCCACGAGGCCTACCTGAAGGCCCTCGAGCGGGTCATGCTCGGCGAGATCACGGCCCAGGAGGGCGTGGACTGGCTGGAGGAGCAGGTGAACGCCATTCTGGCCCAGCCCGACTAAGGCTCACTGCACGCATAGAGGCCGGCGGCTTCTGAGCAGCCGCCGGCCTTCCTGCAAGGAGGGTCGATATGCGCACACAGGCTCCCGCCAGACCTGCCGGCCGCCTGCGCAAGTGGTGGTCGGGAATCAACTGGCGCACCACCGCCGTGGCCTACCTGTTTATGCTGCCGGCCCTGGTCATCATCGCGCTGTTCGTCTTCTGGCCCATCATCTACGGTCTGCCCCTCGCCTTCACCAACTACTCCGTGGTGGGGGAGACCCGCTGGGTGGGCCTCGCCAACTTCCGCAGGTTGATGCACGACCCCTACTTCTGGGATGCGCTGAAGAACAGCGTGCTGTACGTGGCGGTGGTGCCGGTGATCCAGATCGGCTCCATCATCCTGGCCGTCCTGGTGAACCGCCCGCTCAAGGGCGTGGGAATCTTCCGCACCGCCTACTACCTCCCCGTCGTCACCTCGTCCATCGCGGCGGGCATCGCCTGGAAGTGGCTCTACGATTACAAGGGGATCATCAACGCCCCGCTGCTCGAGTGGGGCATCATCGACAAGCCGATCTACTTCCTGAGCGACAACCGGATCGCGCTCTGGGCGGTCATGGCTATGACGGCCTGGAAGGGGTTCGGCTACTACATGGTCATCTACCTGGCCGGCCTGCAGTCCATCCCCAAGGAGCTGGAGGAGGCCGCCCAGATCGACGGCGCAGGCAGGCTCGGCGTGCTGCGGCACGTCACGATCCCGCTGCTCAGGCCCTTCGCCCTGATCGCCACGCTGATGTCCGTGATGGGCGCCCTCCGGGTGATGGAGGAGGTGCTGGCCATGACCGGCGGCGGGGCCGACACCAACGTCGTGGCGCTCTACAGCTACCAGACCGCCTTCCAGCACTTTGAGTTCGGCTACGGTGCCGCCCTGGGCTGGGTGATGGCCCTCATCATCTTCGCCTTCTCGCTGGTCACCTTCCGGCTCAACAAGGGAGGGTTCAAGCCAGAATGACCGCCCACGCCGTGAAGCGGGCCGGCAAGGTCCGCACCCTGGTGAAGAACACGCTCCTGTACCTCGTGATGACCGCCATCGCGCTGCTGATGGTCTTCCCGTTCCTCTGGCTGCTCTCGACCTCGTTCAAGACGGCCTCCAACGTGTACGCCTTCCCGCCGCAGATGATCCCCAACCCGGCAACGCTGGACAATTACGTCGGCGTGACCAAGATGGTGCCCATCTGGCGGTACCTGAAGAACACGGCGATCATCACCGCCCTGGGCGTGGGGCTGAACGTGCTCTTCAGCACCCTGGCCGCATACCCCCTGGCCCGGATGCGCTTCCCCGGTCGGGACATCATATTCGGCGCCCTGCTCAGCACCATGATCATCCCCAACGGCGCGGGCATGATCGTCAACTACATGACCCTGCGCACCCTGCGCCTCACCGACACCTTCCTGGGCGTCGTCCTGCCCAGCGCCGCCACCATCT
Source organism: Symbiobacterium terraclitae (assembly GCF_017874315.1). Taxonomy (NCBI): domain Bacteria; kingdom Bacillati; phylum Bacillota; class Clostridia; order Eubacteriales; family Symbiobacteriaceae; genus Symbiobacterium; species Symbiobacterium terraclitae. The sequence continues at coordinate 47,984 of NZ_JAGGLG010000031.1, forward strand.
TCTCCATCTTCCTCCTGCGGCAGGCCTACACCACCATCCCCAAGGAGCTGGAGGAGGCCGCCCGAATTGACGGAGCGGGTGATCTCTTCATCTGGTGGCGAATTATGGTACCATTGATCCGACCGACGCTCCTCACCGTGGTCATTTTCGACTTCATGGCGCACTGGAACTCCTTCATCTGGCCCGTGGTCGTGATGAAGAGTCCCGACAACTATCCGCTGGCAGCCGGGCTGCTCTACCTGCAGGGGCAGTTCTCCTACAACTTCCTCTACCTGGCGGCCGGAACGGTCATCTCCATCACGCCGATGATCATCCTCTTCCTGCTGCTGCAGAAGTACTTCATCAACGGCGTCGCCGGTGCCGTGAAGGGCTAGGTGCGCCTCGCCAGCCGATTGGAGGTCGTATGACGATGGGAAATGCAGAACCGCAAACGGGTCTCCTCCTGCGCATCCAGTCGATCCTCGCATCGCTGACCCGCGCTGAGCGGCGCGTGGCCGACGCGGTGCTGAGCGACCCCAAGGCGGCCATCTTCGACTCGGTGACGGACCTGGCCGAGAAGGCCGGGGTGGGCGAGACCACGGTCCTGCGCTTCTGCAGGACCCTTGGCTGCCGGGGCTACCAGGAGTTCAAGCTGATGCTCGCCCGCGACGAGTCGCTGGGCGCCCGCGGCCTGGGCGAGGACCTGGAGGAGTCGGACGACCCCGGCGCCATCCTCACCAAGGTCACGCAGCACAACATGCAGGCGGTCTCCCAGACGGGCGCGCTGCTCAGCCCTGCGGCCGTGGACAGGGCCGTCGAGGCGCTCCTGCGGGCCCGGCGGGTGGAGGTGTATGGCGTCGGGACCTCGGGGATCACCGCCCTGGACGCGATGTACCGCTTCCGGCGCATCGGCTTTAACATCACCGCCATCCCCGACCCGCACTACGCCGCGATGTCCGCGGCCCTACTCGGACCGGAGGACGTCGCCATCGGCGTCAGCCACTCCGGCTCCACCAAGGACACGCTCGCGGCCCTGAGGGGGGCCCGGCAGGCGGGTGCGACGACCATTTGCCTCACGGCGCACGCCCGCTCGCCGATCACGGCGGAGGCGGACATCGTCCTGCTCACGGCGCCGCGGGAGGCGCCCCTGGAGGGCAGCTCCTTCGCGGCCAAGATCGCGCAGATACACGCCCTCGACGTGCTCTTCGTCTCGCTGGTCCAGCGCGATCGCGAGCGCTCCCTGCGGTTGACGGAGAAGACGGCGAGTGCCGTTGTCGACAGGCTTGTGTAACGGATACCATTCGCAGCTATACTCATTGGAAAAGAGTGGATCGAATGCATGATGTCATCGCGACACTCAGGGGAGGGCTGATCGTCTCCTGCCAGGCGGAGCCGGGCGACCCACTCTGGGGTGTCGATCACATGGTCGCGCTCGCCCGGGCAGCAGCGGTGGGCGGGGCCGTGGCCATTCGGACCAACTACCCCCAACACGTGAGCGCCATCAGGCAGGCGGTTCCGCTGCCTGTGATCGGAATCTACAAGAAACACTATCCAAACTCGCCCGTCTACATCACGCCCACCATGGCGGAGGTGTGCGCCATCGCCGAGGCCGGCGCCGACATCGTGGCGGTGGAGCTCACCGACCAGCCGCGGCCCGACGGCCTCTCCAACGCCGAGTTCATCGCCCAGATCCGCCGCGCCTGCCCCGGGCTGCGGGTGATGGCGGACATCTCCACCCTCGCCGAGGGGCAGGCGGCCGCCGCACTGGGCGTGGACCTGGTCTCCACGACCCTGAGCGGGTACACCCCCTACAGCCGGCAGATGGACGGGCCCGACCTGCAGCTGATCGGCGAGCTGGCCCGGTCGGTCTCCGTGCCCGTGGTGGCGGAGGGCCGCTTCTGGGACCCGCGGGACTGCGCCCGGGCGCTGGAGCTCGGCGCCCACGCCGTGGTGGTGGGCACCGCGATCACGCGGCCGCAGACGGTGACCGCCTGGTACGTGCAGGCGATGCGCGCGGCGGCCCGCCCGACGCTCTAGGGAGGGAAGCCCGTGGAGCTGCTGATCATGGGCACCGCGGCCGCCGAGGGGTGGCCGGCCGTCTGGTGCCGCTGCGACCACTGCCAGGAGGCGCGCCGGCGCGGGGGCAAGGACATCCGGACCCGCGCCGGCGCCGTGGTGGACGGGGTCCTGAAGATCGACTTCGGCCCCGACACGTACATGCAGGCGCTGCAGCAGGGCGTCGACCTGAGCCGGCTGGAGCACCTGATCGTCACCCACACCCACCAGGACCACTTCGCGCCCGACGACCTGGCCCTGCGCGGCGCCGTCTACGCCCACGGCCTGGCGCACGACCTCACCGTCTGGGGCGGCGACCGGGCCCTCGCCATGGCCAGGCGGGTGCTGGCCGAGGGGCGTACCACCGGCGTGAACCTGCGCCGGGTGCGGCCCTTCGAGCCCTTCGCGGCGGGCGAGTTCCGCGTCACGCCGCTCCTGGCCGACCACAACCCGCTTGAGACGTGCTACATCTACCTGATCGAGCGGGAGGGCCGCCGCCTCCTCTGGGGGCATGATACCGATCTGTTCCCGGAGGAGACCTGGGCCTACCTGGGCGCCCAGCCTCCTCTCCACGCCGTGGTGCTGGACGCCACCAACGGGCCGCTCACCTTCCGCGGCGGCCACATGGGGATCGGCGAGCTGGTGGATGTCCGGCGGCGGATGTTGGCCGAGGGCATGGCCACCGCGGAGACGCGGTTCGTGGCCACCCACTTCTCCCACAACGGGGGGCTGCTGCACGCCGACCTGGAGGCGCGGCTCGGACCCGAGGGGTTCCTGGTGGCTTACGACGGGATGCGGCTGTGCATCTAGGCCACGGCTCCGCGACGGGATCCAGGCCCGGGTTCTGCGACGGGATCCAGGCCCGGGTTCTGCGACGGGATCCAGGCCCGGGTTCTGCGACGGGATCCAGGCCCGGGTTCTGCGACGGGATCCAGGCCCGG
>NZ_JAGGLG010000032.1 GCF_017874315.1 Symbiobacterium terraclitae
TCAGACAGCGCATGAAGAAGTAGGCACGATCGTTGATATCCAATCATTGGGAGTCTGCCCCTATCTCACGTGCGGTTACCCGGACAGGCTCCTAGGGGGTGACGGTTAAGTATGATCCTTCACATGCGAAGTGGCAAGAAATCGCAAGGGGTCGCGAGCGAGGCTGCGGAAACGTGACACTTCAGGTGTGAAAGGTGTCGCGGCAAGAAACGGGCCCAGGGTGTGGCAAGGCCACGAAACGGGCACTGGGGTTGTATGCGAACTTGGAAAGTTCGAACCAAGAAGGGTGCGGGGCCCGCCGCGGCGAATCTCAGGAGCCAGCAACGGGGAGGGGGCTATCGCGAATGGATCAGAAACCCTACACGGACGGCACGATGGTGGAGACGCTGGGCATCGTGCTGGAGGAGGTCACGCCGGAGCGGGTCGTCGCCACGATGCCGGTGGATCACCGCACCCGCCAGCCCTTCGGCCTGCTGCACGGCGGCGCCTCGGTGGCGCTGGCGGAGACGGTGGCCTCCATCGGCGCGGCGCTGAACGCCGGCGAGGGGCGTACGGCGGTCGGCATGGAGATCAACGCCAACCACATCCGCTCCAAGCGGGAGGGCACCGTGCGGGCGGTGGCCACGCCGGCACACATCGGCCGCAGCACCAGCGTATGGGAGATCCGCATCACCGACGAGGAAGGGCAGCTGATCTGCCTCTCCCGGTGCACGCTGGCATTCGTCGACCTCAAGTGACGGCACCGAACAGAAGGGCAAACGAGCGGAGGCTGGGGAGAGGATCTCCTCAGCCTCCGTCGCGTGGCGCCAGTCGGGCGGGACCCTGTGGCCCGTGACCGCCAGGTCGGGAGCGGCGTTACGAGGTCTCGCCCTCGTCCCAGCGGCGCTGCAGCTCCTGGTACGTGGCCGGGAACTCCGGCGTGTAGCGCAGGAAGGTGGGGATCGGGTAGCGCACGCCGCCCTTGTGCGTGCCCTCCAGCCCCTCCAGCAGGTCGCCGACCTGCGACCAGGGGATGGTGAACGCCATCTCGTGGTCCTGCGTCTGGCCGAAGATCCGGTCGCCGAGGCAGGGCAGGATGAACTGGGGCTTCCCCTCCCGGGCGGTGCGGATGACGATGTCCGCGCAGTCGGCCCGGCCGGAGGTGACGGAGGTCAGCGAGCCGCCCGTCTTCCACAGCGCTCCCGTCACCGCCCGCATGATCTGGGCCGAGTTGCCGTAGATCAGCAGCGTCTCGGGCTCGAAGCTGCAGCGGGTGAGCGGGGCTACGACGACCGTACCCGCTTCCTCGGGCGTGAACTTCGGCACCTCCTGCTCGGTCAGGGCACCCTGGGCGCAGGTCTCCACGTACATCCCCGCCGCCAGGTTGCCTTCGGTGTAGAACGGAATCGCAGGCTTGAAGCCGAACGCCACCTGAGCGATGGGGCAGCTCAGGTCCTCGGGACCCATGGCGATCGCCCAGCCGTACCGCCTGGCCATGCCGATGCCCTGGCAGATGGCGATCTTGATCCCCATGTCGCGCAGCGGCCGCCGCACCCTCTCCGGCAGCGGCTCCCCGGCCCGCACGACCCGGATGCCCAGCGGGAACGTGTCCGTGCGCAGGTGACGGTCAAGCTCGGCCGCCACCGCCTTGCAGTCCAGCACCCTCGCATTCTCCGCCACACATATCCCCTCCCGATTGTCGAATTTCTATACATTCATACAGAACTCCTCCAGCCGGTTGCGCCCCGAGCGGACGATGCTTGATGACAATATGAGGGAACTCGGTCCCTGTGCCCCGGCCTGCGGTGGGTCCCGAAAGAGGCCCGACGCACGCCGCCGCACGTCGTCGTCCCCGGGACAACCGGCGGGTCTGAATGAGGCCCGGCGCACGCCGGAGCACCCGGGACAACCAGCGGGCGCGATGGCGGTCCGCCGTGCGCCTTCGAACCGCGAGCCAGCGGCGGGCCTGGGGTTGGACCGGGTGAGGCGCGTTCACCCGGGCCAGCCCAGAAGGAAACCCGGCCAGCGAAAAAGAACAACAATGAGGAGAGGGAAGAAACAACAGTAAAAAGAAAGTTTCAGGAGGGATCCTATGTACGTATTGGTGATGCTGCACAGCATCGTGCGCTGGCTGGTCCTCGCCGGCGCGCTGCTGGCGCTGGTCGGTGCCCGGGTGACGGGCGACAGCGGCCGCGACGGGTGGGGAGCGAAGGCCGGCTTCCTCTACACCGTCCTGCTGGATGTGCAGGTGCTCATCGGGCTGATCATCTGGGTACTCGAGTCCGGATGGAAGCTCAACGCCTTCTTCGCCTACGTGCACCCGGTAGCCATGCTGCTGGCGCTCGTGATCGCCCACTTCGGCCGCACACAGCAGAAGAAGACGGTTCCCGCCGCAGGATTCTGGCCCTTCCTCGTCTCGCTGGCGCTGGTGGTGGCGGGAATCCCCTGGGCGCAGTGACGCCGCCCGCAGGGCCCCCCTCCGGAAGGAGGGGGGCTTCGGCTTTGCCATGGCGGTTACCGCCCATCCTGGCAGCGTTTTTTGCTTATGACCTGAACCTATTGGGCGGGCGGCGGAGTCTCATCAAGGGAACAGGCGGGGAAACCCGCCGCCGATCGACGTCGTCCTATGACAGGAGGGTTTTGCCGTGAGTGAACCTCTGGTGCGCAACGATGCGGAGCCGCGCATCTCCCCCTGGGGAGCGCTGCTGAGCGTGGTGACGTCCCCGGGTGAGACCTTTCGCTCGCTGGGCCGCAAGCCGCCGGTGCTGGCACCGTACCTCATCCACAGCCTGGTCGGTATCGTGGCGATCGCCCTCTCCTACTCCGCCCTGATGGATCTGGCCATGGAACAGGCCGCAGCGGCGATGGCCAACCAGCCCCAGATGACTGCGGAAGACATGGCCATGATGCAGACCGTGATGCGCTGGTCCGGAGGTGTGGCCCTGGTTGTCCAAGAGATCGCCGGCCCGTGGGTCGTCGGCCTGGTGCTCGCCCTCGTGGCCACCTTCTTCGGCCAGTTCCAGGGCGGCGAGGTTCCGCTCACGTCCTACATGGGCATGATCGGCTACGCCCGGATGCCCCTGGACATCGCGCGGCTGCTGTCGGCGGTGTTCATGGCCGTGACGGGGAAGCAGCTCGACCTCAGCGCCGCGGCCCTCCTCCCGGACGGCGCCAGTCCGGTGCTGATGGGCGCGCTGCAGATGATCAACCCGTTCGGCATCTGGTACTACGCCCTGCTGGCGATCGGCTTCGCCGCCCTCTTCGGCCGCGAGCCCCGCAGGGGCTGGGCGATGCCCGTCACTCTCTTCGTGCTGGGCGTGATCGTCAGCGCCGCCGCCGCAAGCATCGGCGCTGCATTTACGATGAATGTGGGCTAAGGGAGGGGCAGGTGTGAGAAAGAAGGTACTCGTCGCAGCTGTCCTCCTCCTTTCCGTGGCCGTGCTGATCTGGGCCAACGCCTCGGGCGGACTGCCCACAGCGGGGCGGAGGGACACCGCCCAGGGCCCCGCAGGCGCCCCGCTGGTCCGGGTGCAGACGGTGTCGCGGCAGAACCTCCAGCAGGAGGTCGTGGCGCCGGGCGTGCTGCAGGCCAGCACCGCGCACGAGCTGCGGGCGCCCTTCTCCACCAAGTCGGTCAAGCTGCTCGTCGGCATCGGCGACCGGGTGGAGGAGGGCCAGGTGGTGGCCGTGCTGGATGCGTCGGATCTCGCACTGCAGGTGTCCGCCCAGGAGGCGCAGGTCGCCCAGCTGGAGGCCCAGTTGTCCAGCCTGTACCTGCAGCAGCAGCAGGCGCCGCTGCAGCTGGACCAGCGGCTCGAGCAGGCCCGGGCGCAGTTGCTCCAGGCCGAGGACAACCTCGCCTCGGTGCTCCGTCAGGATGACGCCCTGCGCACGCGCCTGGAGCAGGCCCGCATCAACCTGACCACCCTGCAGAACCGCAGTGCAGAGGGCGCGGCCGCCACGGAGACGGCCCGCAAGAACCTGATGAGCGCCGAGGAGGCGTACCGGGCCGATCCGTCCAACCCGTCCCGCCGCGCCGCCTACGAGCAGGCCAAGGCGGCCTACGAGGAGGCCCTGACGAAGAGCCGGGACTCGGCCGCGCAGGCGGCCGCACAACTGCGGGCGGCCTACGACGAGCTGGCCGCGGCTGAGGCCGACTACGCCCGTGTGAGCGGCGACAACCCCGTCGCCGTCCAGCTGGCCAGCAGCCAGGTGCAGGCGGCCCGCCTCGCCCTGCAGATGGCCGAGATGGAGGCCCAGGCCGGCGGCACGATGGCCGAGCAGGTCCGGGCGGCCGAGCTCAACCTGCAGGCGACCCGGTCGGCCCTGGAGTCGCTGCGCGGCAAGCTGGAGCAGGCCGAGCTGAAGGCTCCCGCCGCCGGAACCGTGCTGGCGGTGTCCGTTACCGACGGGCTGCCCGCGCAGGAGATGCAGCTCCTGCTCACCATCGGCGGCCTGGACGAGTTGAAGGTGGTCGTGCAGGTGGACGAACTGGACATCGTCAAGGTCAGGCCCGGCCAGGCGCTCTCGGTGGAGACCAACGCCGCGCCCGGCGAGGTGTTCTCGGGCCGGGTGACCCGGGTCGCCGCGCAGGCGACGATGGGCGGCGGCGGCTCGCCGTACTTCGTCGTGGAGGGCAGCGTGGCCAACCGCGCGGACCTCCTGCGGGCGGGCGTCAACGCCGAGGTGGTCATCGCCACGGCGGAGCGTGAGAACGTCATCGTCGTCCCGCTGGCCGCGGTGCGCGAGCAGAACGGCGAGGCGAGCGTCCTCGTGGTGGAGGAGTTCACCGTCAGGGTGCGCCCGGTCAATGTGGGGCTCAGGACCGAGACCGAGGTCGAGATCACGGAGGGGGTCGAGGAGGGCGAGCAGATCGTCGTCAGCCCCTTCACCCTCATCAACTCGTTGAAGGACGGAGACCCGGTCCGCGTCGAGACGCTCCGGGAAGCCGGGGGGGAAGGCCGATGATCAAGCTGCGTGACATCACGAAGGTCTACAAGATGGGCGATACGGAGGTGCACGCGCTGCGCGGGGTGAGCCTGGACATCTCCGCAGGCGAACTGGTGGCCATCATGGGGCCCTCGGGCTCGGGCAAGTCGACGCTGATGAACATCCTCGGCTGCCTGGACCGGGCCACCAGCGGCACCTACGAGCTGGACGGACGCCTGATCGCCGCAAGGGACGAGTCGGAACTCGCCCGGGTGCGCAACCGGCAGATCGGCTTCGTCTTCCAGACCTTCAACCTGCTGCCCCGCATGACGGCCCTGCGCAACGTGGAGCAGCCGCTGCTCTACGCCGGCGTCGGGGCGCGGGAGCGGCACAGGCGGGCCCGGGAGGCCCTGGAGCGCGTCGGCCTCGCCGAGCGCATGCACCACCGGCCCAACGAGCTTTCCGGCGGCCAGCGGCAGCGGGTGGCCATCGCCCGGGCGCTGGTGACCCGGCCGTCGATCATCCTGGCGGACGAGCCCACCGGCAACCTCGACTCCCGCACGGGCGAGGAGATCCTCGCCCTCTTCCAGGAGCTGCACGCCGAGGGGGCGACCGTGCTCATCGTCACGCACGAGCCGGACGTGGCCCAGCACGTCAACCGGGTCATCCGGCTGAAGGACGGGCTGATCGTCGGCGACGAGGTCGTGGCGAACCCCATCCGGGCGAAGGAGCGCCTTGCCGAGATGGGAGGGCCGGAGGAATGAACCTCCTCGAGACGCTCCGGGTCGCATGGGAGGCGCTGATCGCCAACAAGATGCGGTCAATCCTCACCATGATCGGCATCATCATCGGCGTCGGGTCGGTTATTGCCGTCATCGCCATCGGGCGGGGCACCGAGGCCGCGGTGGTGGGCGAGCTCGAGGGGCTGGGGGCCGGGATCTTCCAGCTCTACCCCGGATCGATCACCAGCGAGGGCACCCTCACCCGCACGGAGCCGTTCCGGGAGCGCGACCTGCAGGTGCTGAAAGCGATGCTGCCCGACGTCGTCGCCGTGGTCGGCACCGACTCGGTCGGCGTCCAGGTGGAGTGGGAGAAGGAGACCCTTTCCTCCTATGCCGTCGCCGCCTACGACGGAACGGACGTGGCGATGAACCTCAAGGTGAAGGACGGCCGCTGGTTCACGGAGGCCGAGATCAACGGCGGCGCACGGGTCGCGGCCCTCGCCGAGGACGCGGTGAAGCGGCTCTTCGGCGATGGGGACCACGCCGCCGTGGGCGAGCGGGTGAAGATCAACGGGCTCTCCTACGAGGTCATCGGCGTAGTGGAGAACACCACCGGATCGCTCAGCCGGAGCTTGGGGGCGCAGGACACCACGGTCTACCTGCCGGTGGGGGCGGTGCGTCGGATCACGGGCTACTCCGACATCTGGGGCCTCGTCGTGAAGGTGAGGCCCGGCGCCGACGTCCAGTCGGTGATGGACGACGCCGTGGCCCTGCTGGAGCGCACCCACCATGGGGCCAAGTTCATGGGCTTCAGCATGGAGCAGGCGACCCAGGCCATCACCACCATCACCGGCCTGCTGACGGGCCTCATCGCCTCCATCGCCGCCATCTCGCTGCTGGTGGGCGGCGTCGGCATCATGAACATCATGCTGGTGTCGGTGACCGAGCGCACGCGCGAGATCGGGCTGCGCAAGGCGATCGGGGCCACGTACGGCAACATCATGACCCAGTTCCTGATCGAGGCCGTGGTGATCTGCATGGTGGGCGGGGGGACCGGCGTCGCCTTCGCCTCCATCCCCGTCTGGCTGGTCGGTCGTGCGATGGGCATTTCCCTGTTGATCGACGTGTGGTCGGTGATTCTGGCTCTGGGCTTCTCCGCCGTCGTCGGGGTGCTGTTCGGCGTCTACCCGGCCTCGAAGGCGGCCCGGCTCGATCCCATAGAGGCCCTGCGCTATGAATAAGGAGGATGTGCGTGTGAGTGGCTATACCGTTACGACTCCCAGGGCTCTGAATCGCCGGATCGCGGCCCTGCTCGTGAGCCTCCTGCTCCTGCTGACGGCCCTGCCGGCCTACGCCCAGGAGGCGGCGACCGCGGTGCTCATCCGCGTGGCGGACGCGGCGGGCCAGCCGATTCCGAAGGCGACAGTGGAGGTATACGAGCTCGGGCTGGGCCTGGTTGCGCTGCAGGAGGCCGCGCAGGACGGCCTGGTCCGGGTGCCCTACACCCCGGGTACCACGCGCCTGTGGCAGGCCCGGGCCACGGCGCCCGGGTACGAGGTCCAGGAGTCGGGCTGGTTTGACCCCGCCCAGGCCGGCGTGCGCACCATCACGCTGGAGCCGCTGGGCGGTGAGCTGCAGCTCTACATCCGGGACGCGGACGGCCGCTCGGCGGCCCATGTGACGCTGCTGACCAGCGGCGGGCGCCTGGTCTCCCAGGGCACCGCGCAGGCCGGCCGCTGGATTGCCCGCGACCTGTCCCCCGGCGAGTACCGGGCCGTGGTGACGGCTGAGGGAATGGCGCCGGTGGAGAAGCGGATCTCCGTCGCCCGGGGCCGGGTGACGGTCGAGGCGATCTCGCTGACCGCAGGCACCGTGATCGCCACCGGCGAGGTGGTGGACGGCGCAACGGGCTCGCCCATCCGCGGGGCCAAGGTGGAGCTGGTGCGGGGCGAGAACGTGGTCGTGGCCGAGGCGGAGACCGGCGTCACCGGGCGCTTCTCCATCCGGGAGCCGCTGCCTTCGGACACCTACCGGCTTCGGGTGAGCATGCCCGGGTACACCCCGGTGGAGACCGACCCCGAGAGCGTGCTGCCGGGCGGGATGCTCGAGTACTCCGGGCTGAAGCGGATCAAGCTCAACCGCAGCACGGGCGCGGTGGAGGCGGTGCTCACCACCATCGGCAACCGCCCGATCCGCACGGCGGAGATCGTGCTCATGCGGCAGGGACTGGGCGAGGTGGCCTCGGCGCGGGTCGACAGCAACGGGGCCGTGCGGTTTGACGCGGTCCCGGCCGGCGACGGCTACAAGTACCAGCTGGTCGCCTTCAACGCCGTGGACAGCCTCACGGTGGACCACATCGACCTAGCCATCTCCGACTGGTTCACCGTCAAGCCGGGGGCCACGGTCTCGATCTCTCTGATCGCGCAGACCTTCCGTGATCAGTCGCTGGTGCGTTCGACCGTGACCGGCACGGTCACCGGGCCCACCGGCCTGCCCATCGAAGGCGCCACCGTTGAGCTGATCCGCCGTTCCCACGCGGTCTACAAGGCGACCACTGACGCCGAGGGCAAGTTCATCATCGAGAACGTCGATGCCAGCCAGGACGGCGGCTCCGTCCAGTCGCCCTACATGATGCGGGTGAGCAAGGACGGCTACGTGACCACCCGCGAGGTGGTGGTCTCGGGCAGCGCCACGACGACCTTCCACGTGCCCGGCGGCGGGCGGATGTCCGTCCAGGCCACGCTCTACCCGGCCGTGGCCACGGTGCAGGGGCGGATTGTGGACGCCCTGGGCCGGCCCGTCTCCGGCGCCGAGGTGACGATGGTGCTGGGCGACGGCCGCCAGGCGGGGCACGACAAGACCGACAGTGCCGGCTGGTACCGGCTGGGCTCCGTGCCCACCACCACCGCCTGGGCGGCGCTGCGGGTGACCGCCGAGGGCTACCTGCCCACGGGCGACATCGACATGACCGCAGCACTGGGCGCGGGCGATGCGCTCCCCACCGTACGGCTGACGCCGGCCACGGCCAAGCTGGACGGGGTGGTGGTGGACCTGCAGGGCCGCCCGGTGTCCGGGGCTGACGTGCAGCTCTACCTGGACGGCGAGGTGGCCGCCCGGACCACTTCGGAGAGCGACGGGTACTTCCAGATCGAGGCCGACCTCTCCACCGCCACGCTTGGGATGCTCACCGTCAGCAGCCAGGGCTACAGCCAGGGCGGCGTGGTCCTGGGCGAGCTGCCCGGTGCGGGCCAGCAGGTCACCCAGGCCGTGATGATCCACCGGAACAGCGCGGTGGTGACGGGCCGCGTGCTCGATCAGAACGGGCAGCCCGTGGCCGGGGCCCGGGTCGAGCTGGCCGTCGAGGGCGGCGCGGATACCCAGGCCGTGATCACCGGGGCCGACGGCACCTACCGGCTCGAGCAGCCGCTGCCGGCCGGGGCGGCGTGGGCCTGGCTGCGGGCGCAGCCCGCCTCGGGCACCTTCGGCGGGTCGCTGACCCACTCCATGGACATGGCGCCCATCATCCGCCTGACCGCAGGCGACTCGGTCGTCATCGACCTGCTGGTCCGGCGTTAGGCAGCGCGCATGCACGACTCCCGCGGGCACGCCCGCGGGAGTCTCTTACTACGCGCGGATACCTGAAGAATCAAAAAATGGGGTAGAATGGGAGGAGGCAGGCTGCACCCCGCGGTCCGGGGCTGTGGCGAGGGGTGTCCGGCCCGTCCGGGGGGAGGGGAGAGCGGTGAGCAAGGGCTTTCTGACGCACAGGAGGGGAGCGCCGTGAGGGGCGGCTGGCTGCTCCGGGCTGTGATGATGGGCGCGGCGGCGATGCTGCTGCTCGGCGGGCTGCTGACCGCAGTGGCGCACCACCGGAGCGCGTCCGGGCAGGGCGGCGCCCCCTGTGCGCCCCTGGCGGGCTGGCAGGCGGTGACGGTCACCGCCCGGAGCGCATGGGGCGGAGCGCGCACCGGAACTGGGTACCGGACCGACGGCGGGGGTGTCGTCGTGCCGCTGGGGGAGCTTGCGGAGCCCCTGCTGTCCGGCCGGGGCCTCTACTGGGACGGGGAGCGCCGCACCGTCAGCCTGCTGGGACCAGACGACGTGCTGTCCGTACACTTCCCCCCGGGGCGGGAGTCGGTCGAACGGGCGGTTCTCAACGGCGCGGTCATCCCGCTTCGGGCCGTGCTGTGCGGTGAGCAGGTCTACCTGCCGGTGGAGCACCTGGCCGCCGTGCTGGACCTGGAAGTCGTGTGGACGGGTTCGGATTCGCTTCGTCTGGCTCCCGCTGAACCGCGGTCGCGGTGACTGGACGGTCGCCTGTCTGCACGTTGACGCCGGAGGGCGGGGCGCTGCGACCCTTCGGGGGCTTTGCGCGCTCGGATCGAGGCACCTGTGTTCGTCTGCAGTGCACGGGCCGGTCATCTGTATACCCTTGAATTCTCTCCTGCCGCGGTGTATACATCAGGTGTAATATTGGGCTATACGGCGCGGATAAGGATGGGAGACATTCATGGCAGGCCCACGGCCCGCGTTCCATGCGTTCTGCCTGATTACGGCGCTCGCCCTCGTGTCTTCCCTGCTTGGCACGGTGGCCGCCGTTCCTGCTGCCGCGCCTGCGGCACCGGCCTCATTGGGCACTGCTGTCGAGGCGGAGGGTGGCGGGGAGCAACCGGAAGGCGGCGGGGACAACCCGGGGGCAGCCGGGGGCAGCGGTGGCGGCCAGGGGGACCGCCCCGTTGAGGCGTCCCGCCCGGGCGGCTCCGGCCGTGACGAACCCAGGGCGCAGGCCGATTCCGGAGGCAGCTCCAGACCCCTGACGGGGTCGCCCCAGCAGCCCCCGGCGCCGCAGCGGCCGCCGGCGCCCTGCGTCCCGAAGGCGCCGCTGGCCGCGGCCGCCGCGGCGGGTGAGAGCCTGCCCTACGCGGCACCCCCGCCGGTGGAGGCTCCGGTCGGCGCGCTGGCAGATCTGGAGCGGGCGCTCAGTGAGTTCCTGGCCGGCCGGCCGGGAGCTTACGGGATCGCAGTCGTCGACCTGGCCACTGGCGCCACCGCAGCGGTGGGCGCGGATCAGGTCTTTGTCGCCGCGTCCACCTTCAAGGTGCCGCTGGTGATGTACGTCCTCGACCTGGCCGCGCGCGGGGAGGCCGACCTCGAGGAGCAGCTCTTCTACGCGCCCGAGGACTGGGAGGGGGGCACGGGCATCCTCCACAGCTCCGTCCCGGGCGACTGCCACACCGTGTCGGAGTTGCTCAACCTCGCCCTCACGGTGAGCGACAACATCGCCACCAACATGCTCCTGCGCCGGTTCGGCGAGGAGAACGTCTTCGCCTACATGCGGGGACTCGGCGGGACCGTGACCAACCTGGAGACCGGGCGCCGGGCCACGACGCCCCGCGACATGGTCCGCTACCTGGAGCGCGCCTACCGCCAGGCGGCGGCTGAGGGGGGTCACCACTACCGCATCCTGATGGGGCTGCTGACGCAGACCGCCTTCGGCGACCGCATCGCCGCCGGCGCGCCGCCCGGCGTCCCGGTGGCCCACAAGATCGGTACGCTGCCGGCCATGGTGCACGACGTGGGCATCGTCTTCCTGCCCGAGCATCCCTTCGCCATCGCCATCTTCAGCGCAGGCGTGAACGAGCAGGCCGCGGCCGCCGACCTGGCGCAGATCACCCGCCTCGTGAGCGAGTTCCTGAGCGGCTGGGTCTGGGATGGCGTGCCCGAGCTCCCTGGTGAGGGCAGCAGCCAGCCCGGAGCGCCCCCGGGGGATGGCGGAGGCCGGCCCGCGGGCGAGCCCGGTGCACCGCCCGGCGATGGCGGAGACCAGCCCGCGGGCGAGCCCGGTGCACCGCCCGGCGATGGCGGAGGCCAGCCCGCGGGCGAGCCCGGTGCACCGCCCGGCGACGGCGGAGACCAGCCCGCGAGCGAGCCTGATGCGCCGCCCGGCGACGGCGGAGACCAGCCCGCGGGCGAGCCTGATGCGCCGCCCGGCGACGGGCCTGCGCCCCCTGAAGACAGGCAGTGGAACCGAGGATGAGCAACCCTCTCCGTCCGATGCGGAGGGATCGAACTAGGGAAGTCCGAGGTGTGTCTGACGTGGATCCGCACAACATGGGCTACCCGCGGCCGGACTGGCGTCAGATGGTGGCGCCGGTCCGGCCCGCTGATCTCGCCGTGGTTCCGCTCGTGGCCCTCGTGGTCCTCACCGGCGGGCTTACCGCCTTCGGCGTCCGGCTGTTCGAGCGGGCGGTGGACGCCCTGTTCCGCCTGGGGTACGGGCTCCTGCCCGCCTGGCTCGGGGCCGCCGGCGCCCCGGCATGGCTGGCGTTCCTGCTCTTCCCCGCCGCGCTCGGCCTCGTGCACGCGGCGGTCGTGCGGTTCGTCCCGCCGGCCGACCGCCATCACGCCATCCCGCTGGTCATCCTCGCCCGGGCGAGGCGCGAAGGCCGCATCCCGCCGGTCACGACCCTGCTCAAGTCGGCCGCCGCGATCCTCACCCTCGGCGCCGGCGGCTCGCTGGGGCGCGAGGGGCCGGTGGTCCTGCTGGGCTCGGGCATCGGTTCGGCGCTGGGACAGGCCGTCCGCGTCCGGGCTGACTGGCGGAACGCGCTGGTCACCGCCGGCGCGGCTGCCGCCATCGCCACGGCCTTTCACGCCCCGATCACCGGCGCCTTCTTCGCAATGGAGATCGTGCTGGTGCAGTTCACCGCGCGCTCCTTCGCCCTGGCGGCCCTCGGGGCGACGGTGGCCGCCGTGCTGTCGAACTACCTGACCGGGCAGCCTCCGTTCCCGATCCCTGCCTACTCAGTGCAGGACCCGTGGCAGGTCCCGCTGTTCACTGGCCTGGGCCTCTGCGTCGCGCCGCTGTCGCGGCTCTACATCGCGGCGATCTTCGGCGGGGACGAGGCGGGGCGGCACCTGGTGCGGCTCTCCCCCGGGCTGAGAGCCGCACTCGGGGGCGTTCTCTTCGGCCTGGTGGGCCTGGCGCTGCCGGGTACGCTGGGCCCGGGTCTCGCCACGATCCAGGACGCGCTCGGCGGGCGGCTCCCTCTCCTCACGATCGCCGCGCTCCTCGGGGGGAAACTCCTGGCCATCGCGGTGACCAGCGGGGGCGGCTGGACCGGCGGTACCTTCACCCCGGCCCTCTTCCTCGGGGCCATGGGCGGCGGCCTCTACGGTCACCTGGCCGCGCTGGCGTTCCCCGGCCTCGCCATCCAGCCCGGAGCTTACGCCGTGGTCGGCATGGCGGCCATGATCGCCGGCGCGACGCAGGCGCCGCTCACCGCCCTGGCGCTGATCTTCGAGATCACCCGCGACTACCGCATCGCCCTGCCGGCGATGCTCGCGTGCGGCGTGGCCGCCGTGCTCAGCCAGCGCATCAACCCCTACTCGGTGGACACCCTCCACCTGCCCGAGCAGGGCATCCTGCTCCCCTGGCAGCTCCACGACCTGCGGGAGGTGAAGGTGGGCGAGGTGATGACGCGCGGCGTGCACGTGGTCCGGGAGGACATGGACCTGAAGGCGGTGGTCGACCTGATGCACCGGACGCGCCACGGCGGGTACCCGGTGGTGGACGGCGCCGGCCGGCTGACGGGCATGATCACCCTGGAGGACGTGCGGGATGTGCCCGTGAAGGGGAGGCTGAGCACGCCGGTCACCCGCGCCATGTCCCGCAAGCTGGTCGCGGTCACGCCCGATCAGTCCGTCGCCGAGGCGGCCCTGCTCATGGCGCACCACGGCGTCGGGCGGCTGCCGGTGGTGGCGGCGGACGATCAGACCCGGCTCGTGGGCATCCTCACCCGCACGGATATCCTTCGGGCCTACCCGACGCTGCGGGACGACCTCGGGGCCGGGTAGCACCCCGCCCGCCTGCGCCGTGGACGCCCGGGGCCCAACAGCCCGGGGCCCAACAGCCCGAGGCCCAACAGCCCGGGGCCCAATAGCGCACGCCCACCGGCGCCGTGGCCGGTGGGCGTTCTAGTGCGTCTCCCCCAGCAGAAAGCCGATGAAGACGAAGAGCAGCACGGAGAGGCAGATCAGGGCGTAGGTTCTGTCGCCGAGCTTCAGGTAGATGACCATGGCGGCCGTCACCCGCAGGAGGGGGGTACAGACGAGGGTGATCAGGCCCGCGGTGACCAGGGCGGGTCCGATGCCGGCCGACGTTGCGAAGAGCAGGAGCAGCAGTCCCGCCGCGATCAGGGCGGCCGATGCCCCCGTGCCCAGGCGGAGCAGCCGGGAGACGGCCAGCTCGACCTGCTCGACTTCCCGGGAGACCGACGGCTCCTGTGTGCGCGTGGTGTCCATCTACGAGGTCACCCCTTTCCAGGCCATCTGGAAGGCGACGTAGACCAGCAGCGGGATGAAGAGCAGCCGCAGCGTGGAGCCTTTCAGCTTCACCATCAGCCGCGACCCCAGCATGGCGCCGCCCAGGACGCCCAGCGCCACCGGCCCGGCCACGAGCGGCTCGACGTCGCCCCTGACGAAGTAGACCGAGGCGCTGGCGGCGGCCGTCACCCCGATCATGAAGTTGGACGTGGCGGTGGAGACCTTGATGGGCAGCCGCATGACCATGTCCATCGCCGGTACCTTGAAGGCGCCCCCGCCGACGCCCAGGAGGCCGGCCAGCGCGCCGGAGACGCACATCAGGAACAGCCCCGGCAGCGTGCCGGTGGCCTGGTAGGTGACGGTGCGCCCCAGGGCCTTGTCGTAGTACGAGCCGGAGAGCCGCAGCCGCTGTGACAGCCGGTCGGGCACGACCCCGTCCGGCAGCTCGGTCTTGCGGGCGCGGAACATCGAGTAGGCCGAGTAGGCCATCAGCAGTGCGAAGAGGAGGAAAAGGAACCGGGTGGGCATGTAGCCGGCGATGAAGGCCCCGGAGAGGGCGCCGAGCGTGGAGCCGATCTCGAGGAACATGGCGATGCGGGTGTTGGTGATGTGGTCCCGCAGGTAGGCGACGGTCGCTCCGGTGGAGGTCGCGATGATGGCCACGGCGCTGGCGGCCACGGCCGTGCGGAAGTCGTGGCCGAAGAGCAGCGTGAGGGCCGGGACGATGATGATGCCGCCGCCCAGCCCCAGCATGGAGCCCACCAGGCCTGCGACCAGCGAGGTGCCGAGGATGGAGAGCGTCTCCAGGATGGGGTTCATACTCATCTCCTTCGCCGTCGAGGTAGGGGGCTAACCCCACTATACACCGCCTGGCCAGAGGGAGAAAAGACGCCGGGATACCGCTTTCGCCGACAGCGAAAAAATTCGAATAAAGCAGGAAGGCAGACTAGAGCGGCCGAACAATCCTCCCTACGCCCTCATGGACCCTTTTTCCGGTCCGTGGTGTGTCGGTGCGAGATCACAGGGAGGGAGGAGTGCATCGCAGATGGACCGCAGGCGAGTGATCACGTCAGCCCTGGTCGGGATCATGCTGCTTGGCGCGGCGTTCCCGGCGGCGGCCCGGGTGGAGGAGCTCTACCCGGACCAGCCGGCGCCCGTCTACTGGACGGATGAGATGGTGGATGAGACCCCGCACGCCTGGTTCGTGGAGTTCTCCGGGGCACCGCTGGCCGAGGGCGGCAGCGCGTCCGCGGTGAAGAGCGAGCGGGCGCAGTTCCGGGCCGAGGCAGCGCGGCAGAACGTGAAGTTCCAGGAGCGCTTCGAGTACGAGGAGCTGTTCAACGGCATTTCGATCGCGGCCGATGCCTCGCAGGTGGCCGCCCTCAGCCGGCTGCCGGGCGTCAAGGCGATTTACCCGGTGGTGGAGATCGCCCGGCCTGAGGTGGAGGTGCCCACCGACGACATCGACCTGGTGACCGCCCTGGCGATGACCGGCGCGGACATCGTCCAGTCCGAGCTGGGCTACACCGGCAAGGGCATCAAGGTGGCGGTGATGGACACCGGCATCGACTATCACCATCCCGACCTGGGCGGTGGCTTCGGCAAGGGCTACAAGGTGGCGTACGGGTACGACTTCGTGGGCGACGACTTCAACGCCGACCCGACCCATCCCGGCTACAACCCCGTCCCCGTGCCCGACCCCGACCCCGATGACTGCGCCATCGCCGGCCACGGCACCCACGTCGCGGGCATCGTCGGCGCCAACGGCCGCATCAAGGGCGTCGCACCCGACGTCACGCTGGGCGCCTACCGCGTGTTCGGCTGCGAGGGCAGCACCACGGCGGACGTGATGCTGGCCGCGATGGAGCGGGCGTACAAGGACAAGATGGACATCCTCAACATGTCCATCGGTTCCGCCTTCCAGTGGCCCGGCTACCCGACGGCCGTCGCGGCCGACCGCCTGGTGAAGAAGGGCATGGTCGTCGTGGCCTCCATCGGCAACAGCGGCGAGTACGGCCTCTACTCCACCAGCGCGCCGGGCAACGGCTCGCAGGTGATCGGCGTCGCCTCCTTTGACAACAGCCACGCGACCCTGCGGATCTTCAGGGTGGACGGCGCCGGCGTCGGCTTCACCCCGGCGACGGCCTCGCCCCTGCCGCCCACCGCGGGGACGCTGCCCATCGCCAGCGCGGACGTCGGGGTGGGGGATGACCTGGCCTGCGTCCCGCTGCCGGCCGGCAGCCTGGAGGGCGCGGCAGCGCTGGTGCAGCGCGGCGGCTGCACCTTCTACGAGAAGGCGCTCCACGCCCAGAACGCCGGGGCGGCTGCCGTGATCCTCTACAACAACGTCGCCGGCCGCGTCAACCCGACGGTCGCCGGCGAGGAGCCCATCACCATCCCCGTGGTGGCCATCACCAACGAGGACGGGCTCATGATCCGGGACCTGCTGGAAAGCGGCGACGAGCTCCTGCTGGAGTGGACCGACGAGACCGGCTCGTTCGAGAGCCCGACCGGCGGCCTGATCTCCAGCTTCAGCTCCTACGGGCTCGCCCCCGACCTGTCGCTGAAGCCTGACCTCGGCGCACCGGGCGGCGGCATCTACTCCACCTACCCGCTGGAGGCGGGCGGCTACGCCACCATCGGCGGCACCTCGATGTCCGCGCCGCATGTGGCCGGCGCCGCAGCCCTGCTGCTGGAGGCGATGCCCAAGGCCAAGCCTGACGAGGTGCAAGCGCGGCTGATGAACACCGCCGACCCCAAGTACTGGTGGGGCGCTCCGGCTCTCGGGTTCCTGGACAGCGTCAACCGGCAGGGCGCGGGCATGCTCCAGATCGACAAGGCGATTCTCGCGGACGTCGTCGTGGAGACGCCGAAGCTCGCCCTCGGCGAGAGCACCGGCAAGGCGGTCTCCGAGACACTGACGATCCGCAACAACTCGGGCCGGCGCATCACCTATGCCCTGAGTCACGTGGAGGCCGTCTCCACCGGCGGCGACACCTACTCGCCCTCGTTCTTCATCGGCGACGACGTCGTCTCGTTCCAGAAGGATACGGTGACGCTCTCGCCGAGGGGCGTCACCAAGGTGAAGGTGAGCATCGCACCGGATCCGTCGCTGCCCGACGGCACCATCTACGGCGGTTACATCGTCCTGACGCCGGTGAACAACGACGGCCCGGTCCTGCGGGTGCCTTACGCCGGCTACAAGGGCGACTACCAGGAGAAGGAGGTCCTCACGCCCACGCCCTACGGGTTCCCGTGGCTGGCCCGGGCTGCGGACGGCAGCTACTACAAGGAGGGTGAAGGCGCGGTCTTCACCATGGCCGACGGCGATATCCCGTACGTGCTGTTCCACCTGGATCACCAGTCCAGCCACCTGCGGATCGGCGTGCGGCCGGCGGACGGCGGGGCGGTTACCTACTTCCTCGATCAGGAGTACATGAGCCGCAACTCCCAGCCCACCGGGTTCTTCGCCATCGGCTTCGACGGCATCGTGATGCAGGGCAAGAAGGAGCGCATCCTGCCGGACGGCGACTACGTCCTGCTCATCGAGGTGCTGAAGCCGCTGGGCAACGCCAAGAACAAGGACCACTGGGAGACCTGGACCTCGCCCGTCTTCACCATCGACCGGTCGGCGGAGTAGCTCCCGCCGAACGCGCAGCGGCGCCCGGCATCCCGGCCGGGCGCCGCCGCGCGTTGCACGGGCCCGTATCGGAGGGCCTGCGCCGTCGTCACAAATAAAAGGACCGCTCCACCGTGGGCGGCTTGCGCCGCCGGTGGTTGACGGACCTCCGCCGATCCATGGTACACTAGGGTTCAGTGATCAAAGGAGGGAACCACCCGTGAACATCACCCTGACCGATAAGGCCTCGACACGGCTGAAGGAGATCATCAAGTCCAAGGGTGAGAACCTGGCCCTGCGGGTGCTGGTCCGACCCGGCGGTTGTTCGGGGTTTGAATACGGCATGGCCCTTGAGCGCAATCCGCGCCCGGACGACAACGTGGGCGAGTTCGACGGCATCAAGGTGGTCATCGACCCCGCCAGCCTGCCCTATATTGACGGCTCGACCATCGACTACGTCGACAGCCTGATGGGCGGCGGCTTCGCCATCAACAACCCCAACGCGGTCTCCACCTGCGGCTGCGGCCAGTCCTTCCGCACGGCCGGCGCCGCGGGGGCCCCCAAGTCCTGCGGCAGCGGCGGCTGCTCTCACTAGCTTGGGTGTGACAGGCGCCGGCGGGCACTCCCGCCGGCGCCGTGCGCTTACACGACCAGGTACCGCGCACCCTCCTTGCGCATGCGCCCCTCGGCGCACAGGTAGACCAGGTGCGCCAGCGTCTCCGCCATGGCGAAGCGCAGCTGGTGCAGCGTGAGCCCCGCCACGGGGAAGATGCGCTGGCAGATCTCCCACGCCGTGGACCCTCCCGGGTCCGCGGCGCGCTCCACCTTCGCCAGCCGGTCGGCGTGGTGGGCGGCGATCTCGGCCGCCCGCCCGGCCACGTCGTGGATGAGCGACCGGTGGCCGGTGAGCGCCAGCCGGGCGCCCAGGGCGGAAACGCGCTTCAGCGACGCCAGGTAGTCGGCGAGGGGGTTCGGGCGGCAGCCCGGCCAGATGGAGACGTTGGGGGTGATCTTCGCCAGCAGCATATCGTTGGCCAGCAGGATGGCATCCGCGGGGTTCCAGAAGACCGCCAGGCCGTCGGAGTGGCCGGGCGTCCAGATCACCTCGTACTCGGCCCCGCCCAGCGTGATGCGGCTGCCGTCGGGCAGGGGCCGGATCTCCGGCAGCGGCTTCACCCGCTCGAGCTGCCTCAGGTGGTGCTGCCCCACGGCCCGGGCGTTCTCCTCGTCCATGCCCTCGGCGGCGAAGAGCGCTGTCAGGCGCGGGCCGATCGTGGCCGCCCCATCGCCCCAGAAGCGGTCGAACTGCTCCACCTCCGGCTCGGGCAGGTACGCCGGCGCACCGGTCAGCTGCTGCAGCCAGCCGGCCGCGCCCACGTGGTCGGGGTGGTAGTGGGTCAGCAGGATCTGCTGGATGTCCTGCGGGCGGATGGCCAGCTCGGCCAGCGCGCGGGGCCAGGCTGCCCTGGCCAGGTCGTCGTGGAAGCCCGTGTCCACCAGGGTCCAGCCCGAAGGCCCCCGCAGCAGGTAGCAGTTGACGTAGCGGAGGGGGATGGGGATCGGGATCGGCACCTGGTAGATGCCGGGGGCCACCTCCGTCGGCGGCCGGTACGGCGGGGGATCGGCTTGCACGGTCGAAGGGACCTCCTCTTTCGCCGCCATTGGGAGGCAGGCAAGCGGGATGATCGGGGAGAATAGTGTGCCATGATGCACTATGCTAGTTTTGACGGTGAATCGTACGGGGACGATATTCCCGGTCCGGAAGGAGATGACCGTGCGCCGGGTGTGTGCACCTCGGGAGGTGGGGGCAGCGTGAACCGTAAGTCGCGGGCGGTCGTCCTCACGGTTCTGGCGGGCGGCGCGCTGCTGGTCGGGCTGGCCTGGTTCCGGCCCGCGCAGGCCGCCGTGCTCGCCGCCCTGGTGGTCGCCGCGCAGGCGTTCCTCGTGGCGCGCCTGCTGCGCGGGGGCGACGAGGAGGAGTCGCTCTCGCCCGCCGCGCTGGAGTCGATCACCAGCTTCGACACGTCGCTGCGCATCGGCGAGGAGACCATGCCCTACCTGCGGCAGGGGCTCAACTTCGAGTCGGCCCAGAAGATCTGCGAGATCATCCGGCAGATCACCGAGATGGACGCCGTGGCCATCACCGACGACAAGGTGATCCTCGGCTTCTCGGGCGTCGGGTGCCGGCGGCACCAGCAGGGCGGGCCGATCCTCACCGGCGCCACCCGGTACGTGCTCGACACCGGGCAGACCCGGGTGGTCAACGACCCGCGGGTGCTCTCCTGCGACGAGGAGGGCTGCCCGCACCCGCTGAAGGCGGCCGTCATCACCCCGCTCAAGTTCCGTGGGCAGGTGGTGGGCACCTTCAAACTCTACCGGGCGACGCAGGCGCCGCTCCCCAGTTACGTGGCCCGCCTGGCGGTGGGCATCGCCGCGCTGCTGGGCATCCAGATGGAGCTGGCCGAGTCGGAGCGGCAGCGCCAGCTGGTGGTGCGGGCGCGCCTGGAGGCGCTGCAGGCGCAGATCCGGCCCCACTTCCTGTTCAACGTGCTGAACACGATCATCATGTTCTCCCGCACAGATCCCGAACGCTCGCGCGAGCTCCTCGTGAACCTCGCCCAGTTCTTCCGCAGGTCGCTGACCACCCGCGGCAACACCAACACGCTGCAGGACGAGCTGGAGTACATCCACATCTACCTGGCCCTGGAGCAGGCCCGCTTCGGCGAGAAGCTGCAGGTGAAGATGAAGATCGACCCGCGGGTGACGGGCGCCTCGGTGCCGGTGCTGACGCTGCAGCCGCTGGTGGAGAACGCCATCGTCCACGGCCTTGCCCCCAAGGAGGACGTGGGCGTCGTCGGCATCCGCGTGCGGCAGGTGGGGGACCACCTACATATCCTGATCGCGGACAACGGCATCGGGATGGACCGCGAGCGGCAGCGCCGGGTGTTCGAGGAGGGGTTCGGCAACAACATGGGGCTCGGGCTGACCAACGTCAACGAGCGCCTGGTGTCGCTCTACGGCCCCGAGTACCGGCTGCGGATCCGCAGCAGCCCCGGCGTGGGGACGGCGATCCGGCTGCGCATCCCGCTGCAGCGGGCGGCAGGCCAGGGCGACTGAGCGACATTTGACCGTACAGGACTTGGCGGTCAACGTCGGGTCATCTAAAATGGTATGAAAACGGCCGGTATTGCAAAAAGGGGCGTAGGTTGTCCATGGTGCTGAGGGCCCTGATTGTCGACGACGAATACCCTGCCCGCATGGAGCTGCGGTACCAGCTCAGCCAGTTTCCCGACGTCGAGATCATCGGGGAGGCGACCAACGCTCGCGAGGCGATGACGCTGATCAACGCCCTCGACTACGACGTGATCTTCCTGGACGTGCAGATGCCGGGGATGACGGGAATCGAGCTGGCGCGGAGCCTCAAGGGGCGCGCAGTGGTGCCGAAGGTGGTCTTCGTGACCGCCTACGAGAACTACGCCGTGTCGGCCTTCGAGATCCCGGCGACCGACTACCTGCTGAAGCCCATCGAGGCTGACCGGCTGGCGGAGACGATCCAGCGGCTGCGGGAGGCCAAGGCCGCATCCGCGGGCGAGGGCCGGCCGGAGAAGACGGGGGAGGCGGAGCGCCCGTCGGCAGAGGCCCGGCCGCAGCTCTCCTTCCTGCTCTGCGAGAAGGACGACAAGCAGATCCCGCTTCCCCTGAACGAGATCGTCTACATCTTCTCGGAAGGGTACAACGTGTATGTACAGACCTACTCTGACCGACTGCTGACGCGCCACACGCTGCAGGAGCTGACGGAGCGGCTGCCGTCCACGCAGTTCTTCCGCAGCCACCGCTCGTATATCGTCAACATCTATCAGGTGAAGGAGATCAGCCCGTACTTCAACGGCGCCTATATCATGAAGCTGAAGGACAAGGAGCACTCCGAGGTCATCGTCAGCCGCGCGAACGTCAAGCGCATGAAGGAGCTGTTCTCGCTGGGTTAGGCCGATGGGCAGGCAGTGCCCGCCCGGGGCCCTGCGATGGGCGCCGGGCGGGCACTGTGGCCTGCCGGTCCCCCCCTCCCACCGTTTGCGGTTCATTTTAGTACCTTTGGACTGGCAGGAGGAGGGGCGTCTCTGGAGAAGAAAAAGAAGCCCAGGTTGCGGAGAGGAGAGATGTCTGTGCCGTACTTCGAGCGCCTCACTCCAAACCGCTGGCCGGCCGACGCGCACATCCAGACGCCGTGTGACCCGCTGCAGGCGGCGGCCGAGTTCAGCCGGGCCCACCCCGACTTTACCGGCATGCTGGAGGTCAGCGTGCAGGGGGTGGTCGCCGGGCGCCCCGTGCTCTCAGCCGTGCTGGTGCGGGTGAAGGGGCCCGGGCGCTGTTGCCTGGCGTCGGAGGGGACCGACCTCGCACTCTCCGCCCGCCGGATGTAGTCATTCCTGCAATCATACGATGCCCCCTGCCGCCGGCAGGGGGCTTTCTTGTCTCAGTTCAGGAGCCAGGACTGGCCGGCGAGGATGAAGCCGTGGTCCATCAGGTTGTAGGCCTGGCTGTACAGCTCCGTGCGGGTCGGGGCACCCAGGAGGACCAGGAGCACCTCCCGGCCGTCCCGCCAGGCCGAGGCCACCAGCGTGTAAGCGGCCTTCTCGGTCCAGCCGTTCTTCACGCCCGTCGCGCCGGGGTAGCGCAGGGTGAACAGGTTGCTGTTGGTGAGCTGTCGGTTCCCCCAGGGCCCGGGGATCACGGCCTGGGTCGGGTACATGTACGACCGGAAGCGCGGGTTCTGCAGGGCGTGCTGCGCGATCGCCGCCAGGTCCTCTGCGGTGGAGTAGGGGTCCACCCAGTCGTCCAGGCCCGAGGCGGTGACGAAATACGTGTTCCGGGCGCCCAGCTCGGCGGCCCGCTGGTTCATCAGCCAGGCGAAGGACTCCTCGCTGCCCGAGATGTGCTCGGCGATGGCGACGGCGGCGTCGTTGCCGGAGACCAGCATGAGCCCGTAGAGCAGCTCGCCCAGCGTCCGCTGCTCGCCGGCCCGCAGGTAGACGCTGGTGCCGGGCTGGCTGGCGGCGGTGCTGCTGACGGTGACCACCGAGTTCGGGTTACCCCGCTCCACGGCCAGCAGGGCCGTCATGATCTTGGTGGTGGAGGCGATATAGAGGGGGTCGCGGGCGTTGTACTCGCTCAGCACCGCGCCGGTGGCTGCGTCCATCATGATGTAGGCCTTGGCCGCGGCCGGCGGGTTGCAGACGGTCCCCGCCTCGCCGATGGTCACGGTGTGGGTGGCGTCCGACCAGCTGAGCGGCAGGCCGAAGATGTCGGCCACGTCCCGGGCGGCGACGAATGGCCGGCCGCCGACCACCACCGGGGCGGCCGTGAGGATGCGGAGCTGGCCGTCCAGCCAGCCCTCCACGGAGCCCGGCACCAGCATCAGCTCCCGGCCGGAGAGGCGCGCACGCATGCCGGCGCCGTCCTCGGTGCGCTCCAGGGAGCCGCCCAGGGCGCGCATCGTCTCCGCGAGCGGGACCAGGGTCAGGTCCGCGATGATGGGCACGGCGCCCACGCACTGGCCGCCCGCCTGCAGGAAGGCGCGCTGCTCCAGGATGGGCAGGAAGGGCTCCACCACGGGCTGGCTCCCCAGGGTGCGGGTGTAGCGGTTGGCCACCCAGCCGCGGAGGCCGCCCGGCAGCAGGACCTCCGTCCACTCCGACCCGGGCTCCTCAGTCACGATCTCCAGGCGGGTGCCCAGCGGAACCGTCATCAGGATGGGGGAGGAGGTGCTGGGCGACTGCCGGACGTTCAGCGGCCCGTCGATGACCTCCAGCTGGCCCGGCGGGGCCGTCTGGACGGTGACCGCGGCCGCTTCGCCGTCGTACTCCACCGTCGCGCCGAGCCCCTCGGAGAGGAAGCGCAGGGGCACGTAGGTGCGGTCCTCGATCAGCTGCGCGGGCACGTCCAGCGGGACGCTCCGGCCGTCGACCAGGGCCGTCTGCTCGCCGATGCGCAGCTGGACCGTGCGGCCGCCGAGCGCTGCGGTGACCAGGTCAGGCGGCTCCCAACCCACCTCCGCGCCCAGCGACTCCAGATAGGCCCGCATGGGCACCAGGACGCGGTTCTCCTTGAGAATGGGCACCTGCGGCAGAAACAGCTCCCGTCCGTTGACATAGAGGGCGAGGGGTTGGGTGTCCGTGGCGAGGGCCGGCGCGGCGCTCACCAACAGGGCGGTGGCCGTGACCAGCCCCACCAGCCGTCGGCGTATCGACAAGGTGTTTCACCTCAGTGACTGTATAACTATAGGATTGGACGGGATTTGCCATATGAGGGTTCCCCTGCACTGCGAGGGGATTGGTGGGAAGAGGAGAGCCTCCGTGACCTGCTGTCACGGAGGCTCGGGATGCTTCTGCCTTATCGGGTTCCCCGGATCAGCGCCATTGCCTCGGCCCGGGTGGGGCTGCTGGTCGCGAAGACGCCCCGCACGGCGGAGGTGATGGTGACGGCGCCCGGCTTGCGGACGCCCCGCATGGTCATGCACATGTGCTCGGCCTCGACGACCACCAGGACGCCCTGCGGGTTGAGGTGCTCCATCAGGAGGTCGGCGATCTGCGAGGTCAGGCGCTCCTGAAGCTGCGGGCGGCGGGAGAAGTCCTCCACGATGCGGGCCAGCTTCGAGAGGCCGACAACCCGGCCGCTCCGGGGGATGTAGGCCACGTGGGCCTTGCCGATGAACGGGAGCAGGTGATGCTCGCACATCGACTCGAAGGAGATATCCCGGACGATCACCATCTCCTCGTGGTTTTCGTTGAAGATGGCGGACAGCCGCTCCGCCGGGTCGCGGTGGAGACCGGCGAAGACCTCTTCGTAGAAGTCGGCCACGCGCCGCGGCGTCTCCAGCAGCCCCTCGCGGTTGGGGTCCTCACCGACGGCCTCCAGAATCATCCGGACCGCCTGCTGAATCTTTGCCTTGTCCACTGCCAAGAGGGCCACTTCCTTTCGCACTACCTGGGCCGGCCGGACCGGGCCCATCCGCCCTTTTGGACGGTTGCAGCGCCGCGACTGGTACTGGCCCTCCAGAGGATCCGCCCCCACCAGAGCAGCAGCAGCACCGCCAGGACGATGACAGCGGGCACCAGCCACCGCTCGAGCTGCTCGGGCAGCGAGCCGAGGTACCGGCGGAGCCACCGCCCGGCCGCAAGGGTGCCCAGGGCCCAGGGGATGGCGCCGACGAAGGTGGCGAGGGCGAAGAGGAACGGGTTCATGCGCACCATCCCGGCGGGGATGGACACGTAGTTCCCGATGGCCAGCGGGCGTGCCCAGCAGACGGCGCTGAGCCCCCAGCGGGTGATCAGCCGCTCGATGCGGTCACGAAAACGCGGCGCCAGCCAGGAGAGGGCCACGGGGCCCAGGAGAAGCCCGACCACGTATTGGGCGAGCGACCCCAGGGTGTATCCGAAGCTGAAGCTGACGGTGAGCACGCCCACGGCCGACCAGTCACCGCCGGTCTGCATGCCGATGGTCGCCATGATCAGGCTGCCCGGCCAGGGGATGCCGGTTCCTTCCATGATGCCGGCCAGCAGCAGCGCGGTGATGTGTTCGACGCGGGCATCGAGGATTGTGAGCAACGAATGTCCACCTTTCGGCTCCCGCCGGAGTGGACCGGCGGGGGTTTGACTTCTTCCCTTCGGACTCCGTATAATGCGCGTAAACAGGTCGCACGGCCGAGGGAAGGTGGGGATGGGTCATGGGAAACCGTTATTACACACCGGACGAGGTGAACCGTCTCATTCCCGAACTGGAGCGCATCATCGCCTACCTGCGGCGCCTGGACGCGGAGATCCAGGAGAAGGACTGGCGGCTGCGGCAGCGCAAGGTAGAGGCCCGGCGGCGCGACGACAAGGTAGACACCTACACCTTCTTGCAGGAAGAGGCGGAGCTGGACTTCCTGCGGATCCTCTCCCAGGTGCAGTGTGATCGAATCCGGGAGTTGGGCGGCGAACTGAAGGGCGGGTACCTGGTCGACTTCCCGGCGCTGATCGACGGGCAGGAGGTCCTGCTCTGCTGGCGGCCCGGCGAGCCGGTCGTCAGCTGGTATCACGGCGTCCACGAGGGTATGATGAACCGGAAGCCGCTTCCCGAACCGTGGGACTCCCCGCAGGCGAGCCCGGAGGCCGACCGGTCGGCGGAGCCGGAGGAGTAGCCCGGTCCGTCCCCCAAATACTACGATGGAGGCCGCTGTTTGGTTGCGGCGGGCTGCAACATCCTGATAAAGACAGAACAACCCGGGGGCAACCGCCCCTGGGTTGTTTGACGTCTGCGCGCAGCGTGGCTCCTTCAACGGGGCCCGGTCACTCGCCCTGTCCCAGGGCCTTCTTGGCCAGATAGGCCGCCATGACGCGGTCGAACGTCGCCTGGCTGTACGGGTACGAGACGACGGTCATCAGCACCACCATGCCGTCGCCCCGCTGAAGGTGGACCGAGTCGCACTGGGAGCCGTCGTCGAGGTCCTCCACGAACGCCTCCATTACGGCGGTGGCGGCCTCCTCGGAAAACGGCTTCTCCAGGCCCATCTCCTGACAGATCTGCTTGTAGCGCGCCTCGGGCAGCTTCAGATCCAGGTACTGCTGGATGTACACCCGCGGCTTCCCGCGCTCGGTCGTAGCGCCCTGCCATCGCTCTCCGGCCACAGACGAGGACCCCCTTTCCCCCTCAGTATAGCGACCGGCCGTGTCCTTCTCAACTGATTCGCCGCATAGGGATTCTGGCTGAGGGAGGGGTGGGGCATGGTGCAGGTCCGAACCTATCGAGCGGCAGAGCTTCCCGTGGTGCTGGCGCGCGGTGCCGCCTCCGCCCGGGACCAGCTGGTGGCGCGCGAGGTGCCGCTGGCCCGGGAGGACGCGGTGCGGTACCAGTTCCACACGATGTACCGGATGGTGCTCGCCACGCCCGACAGCGCGCTCCTGGTCGCCGACCCGGACGGCGGCGGGCCGGTGGGGCACGTGCTGCTGCTGCCGCAGGCGAACCCGTTCACGGGCGCGCCCGAGGTGGTAGTGATGGACATTTGGGTCCACCCGGACCTGCGCGCCCGCGGCATTGGCTCGCGCCTTCTGGTCGAGGCGGAGCGGCACGCCCGCCGGATCGGCGCCCGGGGCCTTGTGGCCCAGATCGCGCTGCACAACGCGGCCTCCCTGGCGCTGTTCAACCGGGCCGGCTTCGCCGCCGAGCGGGTGGTGGCGGGCAAGGGCTGGTGATGTGGTCGCCCCGGTGCGGGTTTCAGCCCGGCGGGCGATGGGATGGGTCGGCGCCGGGGTTGCGACGGAACTCAACCGAGGCGGCGGAGAATCTCCGCGGAGGGGAGCACGAGCAGCTCGCCGATGGAACCGGGGCCGTAGCGGTCCAGGTAGCGCCGGCAGAGGGAGTACCCCACCCAGTAGCCGCTGATGGGCGCGTCGCAGGCGAAGTACCGGGCGAAGACCTCCATCCCCCCGGCGCCGAACTCCCGCGCCGCCGCGGCCACCGCCAGGGCGTCGTTGGCCCGGTGCCAGTGGAGGCGCCCCGGGTCCATGAAGGTGGCCAGGGTTTCCCGGCCCAGCAGCAGGTCGGTGAAGGTCAGGGCCGTGCCCTCCAGCATCACCATGTCCAGCAGGCTGAGCAGGCGCGGGGTGGGGGGCAGCCCCAGCGCCTCCATCCGGACGGCGTGGGCCGCCTCGTGGGGCAGCATCTCCACCACCTCGTCGGGGTGGTACCAGTACTTGGGGCCGGGCGGCGGCGCGGGGGAGAAGCGCTCCAGGCCGAGCGCGATGGCCGGCCGCCCCTCGACCGCGATGGTGGCGGCGGGCGCGGCGAAAAACAGCGTGGCGAGGTAGAGGCGCGGCGACCGTCCCGGCAGCAGCGGGCGCAGCCCGTCCATGATCTGCCGGGCCCGCTGCTCCATGCGGTAGGCCGGGGCGGGCCGCAGGGCGGTGTGCAGGGCGGGGGCAAGGCGGCTGACCGCCCCGGGAAGCCCCTCCGGCCCCAGCAGGGCCGGGCCGTAGGTCTCGGCCAGCCCGTCGAAGTACGCGCGGTTGGGGCGGTAGGCGATGTTGTGGAAGGCCGGCCAGAGGGGCGATCCGTGGCCGGCCGCCTCCAGGGCCAGCAGCACGTCGCGATAGACGGGGACAGCGCTCACGGGGACCACCTCGGCCCCAGCCTATGCGGCGGCGAACCGCCCTGCCGCTCCAGGCCCGGCCGGCGGACCTCAGGAGTGACCGCCTACCACGCCCCGAACGGCTGCACCAGGCGCATGCTCCTCGTGTCGACCACGCAGTAGTCGGGCATTCTGATCCTGGCCCAGTCGGCCGGGTTGACCCGGCCCTGGCCCTGCAGGTGGCTGAGGTAGAGGGAGAGGACCGTGCCGTGGGAGACCACGATGAGGTCGCGTCCCCGGGCGTCCTCCGGCAGAGCAGTGATCGCCCGGACGAAGCGCGCCAGCGCCGCGCCGGCCGTCTCCCAGCCCTCGGCCGCCGGCCGGTCCGGGAAGCGGAAGAGGGCCGCCATCACCTCGTCGTGGTTGGGGACGAAGGAGGCCTTGTGCAGTTCACCCAGGTCGGCCACGGTCTCCGGAGGCGGAAGATGGTTGAACCCGGCGATGTACGCTGCGGTCTGGAATGCCTTGGGCTCCTCGCTGCTCACGATCCGGTATGCCGCGGACCAGTGCGGAAGCGAGGCGAGTTGCTTCAGCTCGGGCTCGCCCGCCGGGTCGAGGGACCACTCGGAGTGGTGCCGGGTCGGATCCATGTGCGGCCTGGCGTGCCGCACCAGGTACAGGCGGTTCATCGCGCGGAACTTCCCTCCCGGGTCTGGGTCGACGGCCCACGGGCCCTCGGAGAGGCCCTGCTGATGGCCCCTCGCTTTCTGTGACGCTGATCTCCGGATGCACGAACAGGGTTTCGCGATCTCAGGCTGCAGTGATCGGGGTTGACCACGTGTTGAGGAGGGGGCGTGCGCCCCCTCCTCGCGGCCTACTTCTGGGATTGCGATGACCCCGGGTGATTGGAGTAGTAATGCTGGGTGATGGGGATCGTGCGGCGGACCTTGGTCATCCGCAGGTTCCCCTCGACCTTCTCCACGTCCTCCGGGTTGTACCGCTGCCGGGTCTCCCACTCGTCGGTCTGCTGCTGGACCTCGGGTGGCAGAATCTCGGACATGCCTGGCACCTCCTGACCAGAGTAGGGCCAGGCTATAGCATTCCCGGATCAGCCCTTCACGGCGCCGGCCATCAGCCCGCGCACGTACCAGCGGCCCAGCAGGATGTAGACCAGCAGCGTCGGCAGCGCGGCGATGAGCGCCGCGGCCATCTGCACGTTCCACTGCACGATCTGGCTGCCGGACAGGTTCTGCAGCGCCACCATGATCGGCTGCTTGGTGGACTGCGTGATGGAGACGGCGAAGAGGAACTCGTTCCAGATCTGGGTGAACTGCCAGATGCCCACCACCACGAACCCCGGCAGCGAGAGCGGCAGGGCGATGCGGACGTAGGTGCCCCACACGCCGGCGCCGTCGATGCGGGCGGCGTCCATCAGCGAGTCGGGGATCTGGGCGTAGAAGTTGCGGAACATCAGCGTGGTGATCGGGATGCCGTAGACCACGTGCACCAGCACCAGCCCGGCGATGGTGTTGTACAGCTGGATCTCCTGCAGGAACCGGATCAGCGGGATGAGGATCGACTGGTAGGGCACGAACATGCCGAAGAGCAGCCAGGTGAAGACCTGGTCGGCGTAGCGGAACCGCCACTTGGCCAGCACGTACCCGTTGAGCGACCCCACCAGCGCCGAGATGATGGTCGCCGGGATGACCAGCCGGAAGGTGTTGATCAGGTTGGGGCGCAGCTTCTCGAGGGCGACGGCGTAGCTCTGGAAGCTGATGGACCGCGGCCACTCCCACATCTGCTCCAGCGTGATCTGATCCAGCGGCTTGAGGCTGGTGGCCAGCATCACGTAGACCGGCGTGAGGAAGAAGAGCGCCACCAGGATCATGAGGGCGTAGAGCGCGGGCGCCTTGAGGCGGCTCGCCGGCCCGCGGGGGGCGGGACTCCTAGTTGATGTCGACATCGCCCAGATCCCTCCGCCCTCTGCCAAGCAGGTACGGCACGGTCACGGCCGCCGAGAGGATCAGCATGACCATGGCGATGCCGGCGCCGTTGGCGTAGTGGTTGCCCCGGAACGAGGTCTCGAACATGTACACGCCGGGGACGTCGGTGACGTAGCCGGCCCCCGGGCCCGTCATCGCGTAGACCAGGTCGAAGGTCTTCAGCGAGACGTGGGCCAGCATGATCACGATGGTGATGGTCATCGGCCGCAGCATCGGCAGGATGACGTAGCGGAACTTCTGCCACTCGGTGGCGCCGTCCACGCTGGCCGCCTCCCGCACCTCCTCGGGGATCGACTGCAGCCCGGCCAGGTAGGTGGCCATCGCGAAGCCCGACTGCTGCCAGACGCCGGCGATGACCACCGCAAGGATCGCCAGCGGCAGGCCGAACTGGATCCGGCCGAGGGCGATCTTGGGGACGACCTGCGTGCTCACGTACCAGAGCGGGGGGTTCTCCACCCCCAGCGCCCTCAGCCAGAGGTTGACGCCCGTCGAGGGGTTCAGGATCCACTGCCAGACCACGCCCGTCACGACGAACGAGAGGGCCATGGGGAAGAGGAAGACGTTGCGGAAGAACGCGGCCCCCCGGAGCTTCTGGTCGACCAGCACCGCCAGCGCCAGGCCGATGACCAGGCACGAGCCGATGAAGAGGACGCTGAAGAAGAGCGTGTTGCGCAGGTCCGACTGGAAGCGGAAGTCCCTGAACAGGTAGGCGTAGTTCTTGAGCCCTGCGAAGGAGAAGTCCGGGACGAAGGTGTTCCAGTTGGAGACCGAGACGTATCCGGTCCAGCCGATGAAGCCGTAGACGAAGATGGCGATCAGGATGATGGAAGGCAGTACCATCAGGAACGGCACGAACCGTTCCAGCCGTTGGCCGTGCATGGCGACGCACCCCCGCGAAGGGTGAAGGAGGAGGGCCGGCCCACGCGCGGAGTCGGCCCTCCCTGCGATTGACCCTGTATTACTTGAGCTCGGCGCCGGCCGCCGCCACCAGGTCGGCGACCGCCTGGTCCACGTTGCCCGTGGTGACGAAGACCGTGATCACCTGGGTGATCTTCTCGGAGAAGCCGGGGCTGGCCGCCGACCCGTGCGCGATGGACGGGGTCAGCTCGTTGGTCGACCAGTCCTGCATGGCCTCCTTGCTGTAGTCGTCGTACTTGCTGACGTCGGCGTCGGTCCGGGCGGGAATCGAGCCCTTGAGCGGGTTGAAGACGTCCTGGCCCTCCCTGGAGCCCAGCACCTTCAGGAACTCGATGGTCGCCTCCCGGTGCTGGATGCCCTTCGGCAGGCCGAAGGTGTCCGAGATCACCATGAAGGTGCCCTCGGTGTTCCAGGACGGCGCCCAGCCGAAGTCCACGTTCCCCTTCAGGTTCAGGTCGGTGGTGAAGTAGCCCTTCGCCCAGTCGCCCATCACGTTCATGGCCGCCTTGCCCTGGGCCACCAGCTGCGAGGCATCCTGCCAGTTGCGGGCGGCGTGGTCGTCGTTGACGTACTGCAGCATCCGCTTGAAGGTCTCCAGCGCCTCGCGCACGCCGGGGTCGTCCCACGAGACCGAGCCGTCGAACAGGCCGTTGTACTTCTCCGGCCCGATGACGCCCAGCAGCACCGACTCGAACAGGTGCAGCGCGGTCCAGGGCTCCTTGTCGCCCAGCGCCAGCGGGGTGATCCCCTTGGCCTTCAGGGCCTCGGCCACCGTGAAGAACTCGTCGAAGGTGGTCGGCGGGGTGAGGTTGTTCTCGTCGAAGACCTTCTTGTTGTAGAACATCACGTTGCCGCGGTGGATGTTCACGGCGACGCTGTAGACGTTGCCGTCCTTGCTCATCATCTCGACGAGCTGCTTCGGGAAGACGTCGTACCAGCCTTCAGACTCGTAGAGGAAGTTGAGTGGCTCCATCTTGTCGGCCGCCACCCAGGTGTCGAGCAGCTCGTGGCCCGCGTGCACCTGGAACGTGTCGGGCGGGTTGCCGCCGCTCATGCGGCTGGCGAGAACCGCCTTGGCGTTGGTGCCGGCGCCGCCGGCCACCGCCGCGTTGATGACCTCGATGTCCGGGTGCTTCTCGGTGAAGAGCTTGATCAGGCCCTCGAGGCCGGCGGCCTCGCCTGCGCCCGTCCACCAGGAGAAGATCTCGACCTGCTTCTCGCCGCCGGCCTCACTGCCGGAGACCGGGGACTGGGATCCGGACGGCTGGTTCGACCCGCCCTGGTTCGCGGGCTGGGACGGTGCACCGCCGCAGCCGGCAGCCAGCAGCAAGGCGGCGCAGAGCGTCGCGACGAGACTTACCTTCACGGTGCGCTTCATCTGTGCGATCCCCCCGTGTGCAGAGTCTGACACCTATTTCAGGGTAACACTTGCCCCCCGGTGACCGCCCTGCACGATCCTGTCCTCTTGCTGGACGGGTTGGTTCACCGGGGGGCCGGAGCGCGTCCTCACCGGACGAATCTGTGCTAGTTGGGGATGCCAAGAATGTCCTCCTTGCGGTGGAAGCCGTCGGCCACGACGGTCTCCATCCAGTTGGTCCCGTCCACGGCCACCGGTTCCAGCAGCAGCGTCGGGACGTCATGCTTCCCGTTGGACGTGGCCGCCGGCGCGTCCGGGCGCCCGCCCCTGGCCAGGGCGACCGCCACCTCGGCGGCAGCGGCCGCCAGCTCCTT
The DNA here is from genome assembly GCF_017874315.1 of Symbiobacterium terraclitae. Taxonomy (NCBI): domain Bacteria; kingdom Bacillati; phylum Bacillota; class Clostridia; order Eubacteriales; family Symbiobacteriaceae; genus Symbiobacterium; species Symbiobacterium terraclitae. Next base: position 32,332 of record NZ_JAGGLG010000032.1, read on the forward strand.
GATGGGCTTGTAGACGGTCATGGTCTGCGTGCCGGCCAGAATGCGCTGCAGCGCGTCCAGGTCGGCGTTCTGGCCGGCGACCGGCACCCGGCCCGCCAGCCCGTGGCGGGCGAGGGCGGCGACGGCGCCGCGCGCGGCCGCGTCGTCCGCCGCAATCACGGCGTCGAAGGGCGGCTCAGCCGGTGGAAGCCCTTCGGCGGCAGGATCAGTGGCCGCCCCATCGGATGCGCCCCAGCCGGTCAGCAGCCGGTCGACCAGGGCCTCGGCCTCCTCCGGGGTGAGGCCGGGGATCAGCTCATCCAGCACGATCTCGATCTGCCCGTCGGCCTTGAGCGGTTCCAGCACGCTGTACACGCCGCGCCGCAGCAGGTAGGCGCTGTGGTCCGCCGACGCGCCGCCCAGGAGCACGTACCGCCCCCGGGGCACCCGCCCGACCAGGTACTCGGCCTGCATCGCGCCCGCCCGCTCGTGGTCAAAGGCGAGGTAGAAGTCCAGGTCCACGTAGGTGATCAGCCGGTCGTAGGCGACGACCTTCACGCCCGCCTCCCGCGCCGCCCTGACGATGGGTCCCATGGTCGCCGCGTCGTGCGCGACGACGACGAGGACGTCCACGCCGCGGGCGATCATGTTCTCCGCCTGGCTCATCTGGAGGAAGGTGTCTCCGGAGGCGGCCTGTACGATCACCTCTGCGCCGAGCTCGCGCGCCCGGGCCACGAACAGGTCGCGGTCGCGCTGCCAGCGCTCCTCCTGCAGCGTGTCCAGGCTGAAGCCGATGAGGATCCCGGGGTCGGACTCGCCCAGGCCGGCCTGCTGCGCGCCGCAGGACGAGAGGAGCAGGGCGAGGGCCGCCAGCAGGGCGGTGAGACAGCGCACGTGCCACGCCTCCCTAGACCAGGCTTGTGCGGTACTCGGTGGGCGTCTGCCCCGTGACCTTCTTGAAGACCCGGCTGAAGTAGTTGGGGTCGTTGTAGCCCACCGCGAAGCAGGTCTCCTTGATGGTCACCGCCGGGTCCGCCAGGAGGCGCTTCGCCGTCTCGATGCGGACGCGCGTGAGGTAGTCGACGACGCTCTCGCCGCAGACCCGGCTGAAGATCTTCGAGAAGTAGTAGGGGGTGAGGGAGACCTCCCGGGCCACCCGCTCGAGGGAGAGGTCCTCGGCGAAGTGCTCCTCGATGAACCGCTTGCCCGTCTCCACGGCCGTCAGCACGGCCGGCGTCGGCCGCCAGCGGTCGGGGAGGTGCGGGGGGGCCAGCCGGGGGTCGCCCCCCTCCGGCAGGAGCCCCTCCTCCAGGTCGCCGAAGTGGGTGACCTTCTCCGACACGTCCTCGAAGCGGAAGGCGGCCTGGGCCTCCTGGTAGGAGCGGAGGAACGCCCCCGGGGTCGCCGGTGTGCCGATGCCCGCCCGCAGCCGCACGCCCGTCTGCTCCTTCACCCGGTCGCGCAGGCGCCGGGCCAGCGCGGAGGACCACGTGCGGGCGTGGTACTCGTCGATGGGCAGGTCCACGGCGATGAGCAGCGGCGTCACCCCGTCCTCCTCCGGCCCGACGACGCACGTGCAGAGGGAGTGGGCCAGGGACCGGAGGTACTGGAAGGCCCGGTTCTTCAGGTCGGTGCGCTCGGCCTCCGGCATGTCGGGGGGCAGCGACCGGGCCGTGAGGCCCAGGACCATGCAGAGGCCGGCCTGCAGCTCGACGCCGAGAAACTGCTGCAGGGTGGCGCGCCGGTCGGGGCAGTCGCCGCTGATGAGCAGCCGGAAGAGCTCGGCCTCCGCCAGCGGGCGGACCAGGGAGAGCTGTTCCTTGTGCGCCAGGTCGTCCTGCCGGCGCTGCCGCTCCGAGGCGATCTCCCGGGCCAGGCGGCGCAGGAGGTCCACCATCTGGTCCCGCTTGACGGGCTTCAGCAGGTAGTCCGCCGCGCCCAGCCGCAGGGCCTCGCAGGCGAAGTGGAAGTAGTCGTAGGCGCTCACGATGACGCAGCGGGTGTCGGGGCAGCGGTTCCGGATCTCGTGCAGGGCCTCCAGCCCGGTGAGCCCGGGCATCTGGATGTCCAGCAGGATCACGTCGGGGTGCAGGCGCTCGGCCAGGTCCACGGCCTGGGTGCCGGTGCCGGCCTCGCCGACCACCTCGGCCTCGGGCAGGTGGCGCTGAACCAGGACGCGCAGGGCCTCCCGCTCGATGGGCTCGTCGTCAGCCACCAGGATGCGCATGGTTCTCCCCCCCGTGTCGTTCCTCGGACGCCCCGGCCGGGAGCCACTCCTGGCGGTAGGGCAGCTCGATCAGGCAGCGCGTCCCCCGGCCGGGGGCGCTCTCGATCTGGAAGCCGGCCTCGCCCCGGTAGAACAGGTCGAGGCGGCGCCTCACGTTGTAGATCCCCAGTCCGGTGGAGTGGCCCAGGGCGTGGATCTCGGCCGTGCCCTCCATCAGCGCCTGGAGCCGATCCTCCGGGATGCCCACGCCATCGTCCGCAACGGAGACCTGCACCCGGTCGCCTGCGCGCTTCACCGCCAGCGCCACGGTTCCCCCGTGCTCCCGGGAACCGATGCCGTGCAGCACAGCGTTCTCCACCAGCGGCTGCACCATGAGGCACGGGATGGTGAGCGCCAGGGCGGACTCGTCCACCTCGCAGGTGAAGCGGATGCGCTCGCGGAAGCGCTCCTGCTGGATCGTCATGTAGCGGCGGACCTGCGCGACCTCCTCCGCCAGCGTCACCGGCCGGTCCGGCGCCCGCAGGCTGTAGCGCAGGAGGTCGGCCACCGTCTCCAGCAGGCCGCAGGTCCGGTCGGCTCCCTCGATCAGGGCCGTCTTGGCCACCATGTTCAGGGTGTTGAAGAGGAAGTGGGGGTTCACCTGCGACTGCAGGGCGCGCAGCTCGGCCTCCCGGAGGAGGCTCTGGGTCTGCAGGTTCTCCATCTCCTCGTGGCGCAGCCGCCGCTCCAGCTCCGCCTTGGAGGCCAGCTCCGCCATGTGGCGCCTGAGGCTCTCCTGCATCTGGTTGAAGGCCTGGCCCACCACCCGGATCTCCTCGTCGGTGCCCACGGGCACCGCGGGGCCGGTCAGGTCCCCGCCGGCGATCCGGCGCGCCGCACCCGCCAGGGCCTGCAGCGGGTCGGTGACGCTGCGGGCGAAGGACCACGCCGCCGCCACCACCAGCGCGATGACCGCCGCGAGCACCCCGAGCGCCAGGTTCTGCAGCAGCCGGTCGCGCGTAAGCACTTCGGGGTAGACCTGCCGGAACGCCTCGAGCTCTGCCGAGAGCAGGCGGTCCGCGGTCTCCCGCACGTACCGGGCGATGGTGGCCGCCTCCCGGTCGTGCTCGTAGTACCGGTCGAGGTTGGCGGCGCGGAAGGCGTAGATGGCGGCGCCGGCCTCCACCAGGAAGCTGTCGGTCATGTTGTCGAGGTCGGCCATCAGCCGGGCGCCCCCGGGGCTCACCGTCGTCGTCGGCAGCTCCCGGCGCAGGCGGTAGATCGTCGTGCGCAGCTCGCGGAACCGCGCCTCCGTCTGGTCGGCGGAGGGGCCGGTGGCCAGCTGGCCCAGCGTGCCGGCCGCCTCGTCGACGGCCTGCGTCAGCTCGGCCACGCGGACCAGGTCGGAGAGGCGCTCCTGGTACATCTGCGCGGTGGCCCGGGAGTGGGTGAACATCTGGAGGGCGAAGGCCGAGAGGAGCACCACGATCAGCATCATGGTCGCCGTCAGGCGCCCCTGGACGGTGTTCAGCCTCACCGCCGCCCACCCCCCGACTTGACGGTGACGGGGATGAAGACCTCACGGTCCGGCCGCACGTCGCGCCGCAGGTAGGCCTCCAGCACCTCGACGGCGGTGCGCCCCATGGCCTGCGGGTCCTCCACCATCGAGACGCGGATGACGCCGGAGAGGGAGGCCCTGTCCCAGCCCTGCTCGGTGCGCCAGCCGACCACCAGGACCTGGCGGCTCTCGAAGGATTCCACCGCCTGGGCCACGCCGATGCTGTCGACCTCCGTCGTGGCGTACAGGGCGGTGACCTCCGGGTGTTCCTGCAGGATCTGGAGCGCCCGCTGGCCCGCGACGCTGCGGTTGAGCTGCGACGGCATGACGGCGACGATCTGCACCTCGGGGGCGACCGCCAGGGCGTCGCGGAAGCCCTGCAGCCGCAGGTCGTCGGCCTCGGACCCCAGGTGGCCCCGCACGACGCCCACCACCGCCCGGCCGCCCGTGCGGAGGATCAGCTCTTCGGCGGCCAGGCGGCCTGCCTGGTAGTTGTCGGATCCGACGTACGCCAGGCGGCGGTCCGGTGCGGGCATGTCGGTCTCGACGGTGATGACGGGGATGCCCCGGTCCGCGGCCTTGGCCACGACCTCGGCCAGGGCCGGGTCCGCCGCGCCCTGCGTGATGATGCCGTCCACCTGGGCCGCGGCGGCCATGTCGATCAGCTGCACCTGCTCCTCCACCGACGCGCGCCGCGCCCCCTGCAGCTCCACCGTCACGTTCCGCGCCGCGGCGGCCGCGCTCGCCCCGCGGTGGACCTCCGTCCAGAAGGGGTGGTCCTGCGCGGGGGACACGATCAGGAAGCGCAGGGGCGAGTTCGCGGCGCGGACGGGGATGTCCGCGGCGATCACCGGCTGCCGGCTGATCTGCAGGTTGGCTGCCAGCCCGCCCAGCATCGCCGCGATCAGCAGGGTGAGGCTCACGCGGAGGATCAGGGTAGGAGAGGGTCTCACGGGGATCACCCTCTTCCAGCTAGGTCTAGACTGTTAGTTTCTTAGTGCGTGTCCGAAGTCCTGCCCGGGGGGCGGGCCCCCGCTTCCCCCCGGCCGCGGCCGCAGGAACCCCCTGGACGCCGCCGAATTAGTGAAGGTCCTGAAGTTTTGGGGAAGAGAGGTAAGCAGTCATGCACAGGTCAGCACCGCACCCGAGCAGCCGGATCGACACCCTGGCCGTCCACGCCGGAGACGACCCCTTCCGCTTCCTGGGGGCGGCGGCGCCGCCCATCTTCGAGACGTCGACCTTCGTTTTCCCCTCCTTTTCCGACGCAGTGGCCGCCTTTGCCGATGAGCAGGAGCACTGCGTCTACACCCGGGGGCGGAACCCGACCGTGCGCGTGGTGGAGGAGAAGCTGGCTGCGCTGGAGGGCGCGGAGGCCTGCCGGCTCTTCGGGTCGGGCATGGCCGCAATCTCCGCGGCGATCCTCTCCTGCGTGAAGGCCGGCGACCACATCGTCGCCGTCGACACGGCGTACGGACCGGCCCGCGCCTTCATCACGGGCTACCTCAGCCGGTTCGGCATCACCGCCACGCTGGTGGACGGGCGGGATCCCGCCGAGTGGGAGGCCGCGGTGCGGCCGAACACGGCGCTCTTCTACCTGGAGTCGCCCTCCTCGGGGGTGATGAAGCTCCAGGACGTCCCGGCGGTCACCGCCATCGCCCGGCGGCACGGCATCGCGACGGTCATCGACAACTCCTACTGCACCATGCTGCTGCAGCGCCCCCTGGAGCTGGGCGTCGACCTGGTGGTCTACTCGGGCAGCAAGTACTTCGGCGGCCACTCGGACGTGCTGGCCGGGGCGGTCCTGGGCCCGGCCGAGCGGCTGCGCCGGATCGGCGACGCCGAGTACCCGCTGCTGGGCGGCATCATCGGCCCGTTCGAGGCCTGGCTGGTGGGCCGCGGGCTCCGCACCCTGCCGGTGCGCCTGCGGCAGCACCAGGTGAGCGCAGCCAAGGTGGCCGAGTTCCTGGCGGGCCACGGGCGGGTCGCCCGGGTGCACTACCCCGGCCACCCGTCGCACCCGCAGTACGAGCTGGCGCTGCGGCAGATGCGGGGCGCTTCGGGCCTGCTCTCCTTCGAGCTGGACACCCGCGACCTGAACCAGGTCAGCCGCTTCGTGGACGCCCTGCGCTACTTCCGCCTGGGCGTCTCGTGGGGCGGATACGAGTCGCTGGTCTTCGTGCCGGTCATCGGGGCGATGCGGCGGCTGCCCGAGGCGCAGTGGCCGAACCCCGGCCTGGTGCGGATCCACGTGGGCCTCGAGGACGTGGCTGACCTGATCGGCGACCTGGACCAGGCCCTCCGGGCGCTGTGACTGCACACGGGCCCCCGCCCTGTCCCCGCGCATACTACGGGGGAAGGGAGGGGGCCCGTTGGGATCCAGCATGTCCGCAGAGGCGCGCCAGCGGCTGATCAGCCGCGCCGGTGCGCTGACCATCCTGGTCAACCTGACGCTGACCGTCGCCCGCGGTGCCGCCGCGTTCCTCTCCGGCTCCACCGCCGTCCTGGCCGACGCGGCCAACTCGGGCACCGACATCCTCGCCACGCTGGTGGTGCTGGGGGGCAGCCGGATCGCCGCGCTGCCGCCCGACCGGAACCACCCCTACGGCCACGAGAAGGCCGAGCCGGTGGCCGCCAAGTTCGTCGGCATCATCGTGACCATCGCCGGGCTGGTGACAGGCACCGGGGCGCTGCAGGCGCTGCGGTCCGGCGGGGAGCCCGTCGGGGCGATCGCGGCGGTGGTGACGGCCGCCTCCATCGCCGCCAAGGAGGCCCTGGCCCGGTATCTGGCGCGGCTGGGCCGGCGCATCGGCAGCCAGGCGGTGCTGGCCGACGCGGCCAACCAGCGCACCGACGTGCTCGCATCCGCCGCCGCCCTGGCCGGCGCCCTGGGCGGCCGCTTCGGCCTGCCGCTGCTGGACCCGGTGATGGGCCTCGCCGTCTCCGGCCTGATCCTCCGCATGGGGCTCGGCCTATACTGGCAGGCCGTGCGCGACCTGATGGACCGGGCGCCCGACCCGGAGACCATGGCGCTACTGCGCGCGGCCGCGCGCTCGGTGGCAGGCGTGCGGGAGGTGGGCGAGCTGAAGGCGCGGGTCTTCGGCCCAGCGATCCACGTGGACTGCAAGGTGAGCGTCGACGAGGACCTCACCGTCGCGGAGGGGCACCGCATCGGCAAGCGGGTGAAGGCGGCGATCATGCGGGCCGTGCCCGAGTGCCGCAACGTGCTGGTGCACGTGAACCCCTACCCGGGCATAGCGCCGGACGGGGAGGACCGCGCCGGGTCCGGTGCGGTCGAGGCGAAGGCCCGGCGGGAGCGAGGGGCCTTCGAGGGCGACCTGGGGCCTGCCGGCGCGGTTGGAGCGGACGCCGCGACGCATGCCTGGCAGCAGGGCACGGAAGGCCACATGGATAGAACTTCCTGACCTTATGTGTTAAGATACGAGGGAAACCAGATACGACGAGGTGTTTCTGTGGCTGACTTCTCGTTTGATGTGGTGTCGCGCGTGAACATGGCCGAGGTCGTGAACGCGGTGGACCAGACCCGCCGCGAGATGCAGGCCCGCTTCGACTTCCGCGGCTCGTCCGCCTCCGTCAGCCTCGACGAGAAGAGGGGTGAGATCACGGTCATCGGGGACGACGAGATGAAGCTGAAGAACGTCATCGACATCCTGCAGACGAAGCTGGTCAAGCGGGGCGTGGGACTCAAGGCGCTGGAGTACGGGCGCGTCGAGGACGCGGCGGGCGGCACGGTGCGCCAGGTGATCACGCTGCGCCAGGGCATCCCGCAGGAGAAGGCCAAGCAGATGACGGCTGCCATCCGGGAGTCGAAGCTGAAGGTCAAGGCGGAGATTCGCGGTGACGAGATCCGGGTCTCGGGCCCGAAGAAGGACGACCTGCAGGCGGTGATCCAGCTGCTGCGGGCGAAGGACTTCGGGCTGGAGCTGCAGTTCGTGAACTACCGCTGACGCATGGAACAGGGGCGGTACCCGTCGAGGGGTACCGCCCCGTACGCTTTACACTAAAGAGTTACTCGGGAGGCAGGCGCAGGTCCTCGGGGATGTTGAGCACCTGGACCCGGTTCTGCAGCTCGTAGGTGAGCGGCTCGTCGGCCGAGAGGGCCTTGAAGTGCTCGACCAGCGCCTCCAGCATCACGATGCCCGTGTCGATCTGCCGGTCGGTCAGCTCCGCCAGGATGTAGAGGTTGTCGCCGCCGGAGGCCATGAAGTTGTTGACGACCACCTTGTAGGTCGCATCCATGTCGAGCGGGGTGCCGTCGGCCAGCTTGATCTCCACCACGCGCTCGTCGTCGGGCTTGGCGTAGTCCCAGACGTAGGTGATGCCCGAGACCTGCAGCGGCCGCGGGAAGTTCTCCTTGTTCAGCCGCCGGACGTAGTTGTTCAGCCCCTGCTCCAGCAGCGTCTTGATCTCGCTGCCCTTCATGTCGACGAGCACCAGGGTGTTGCCGAACGGGCTGGTGGTGTAGAGGTCACCCCAGGTGATCCAGCCCTCGTCGTTGGGCGTCAGGTGGGCCCGGATGCCGCCGCCGTTGGTGATGGCGATCTGGGCGCCCTGGGCGCCGGCCAGCATCGCATCGGTGGTGAAGTCGCCGAGGGCGCTCTCACCGGACTGCTCGTAGGTGCGGGAGATCTGCTGCGCCAGCTTGCCGATCGGGCGGGCCTTGATGGGTTCGATCTCGGCGGCCCACTTGGCGACCAGGTCGTTCGCCCACGGGGTCGGGGCCAGGGTCTGGGCCGGGTTCCACACGTCGACCGCAGCCTTGGTCACCTGCTTGTCGGCCCGGTTGATGTAGAGGTCGATACGGGCGAGGCCGGTGCCGTACTGCCCGGACTGGACGGCCGGCACCTTGTTGCCGCCCGCATCCAGCACGTAGCCGGCGGCCATTTCGTGCGAGTGGGCGCCGGTGATGGCGTCGACCCGCTCGGTCACCTGCGCCATCCAGTCGGCGACCTCGTTGGTGACCCGGAGCGGCTCGTCGGCGCTCTGGCTGGCGGCGGCGTGGGCGACGACGACCACCAGGTCAGCGCCGGCCTCCCGCAGGGCCTTGGCCTCGGCGTTGATCACCGGGGCGGGATCGACGAAGTCGAGGCCCTCGATGTTGGCCGCCAGCACGATGCCCTTGGTCTCAGGCGTGGTGATGCCGATGAAGCCGATCTTGTAGCCGCCGACCTCCAGGACTGCGGTGGGGGCCAGCCACTCGGGCCGGTTCTGGGTGCCCTCGAAGAAGATGTTGGCCGAGACCACCGGGTGCTCGGCGGTCTGCAGCAGCCCCTGCAGCGTCGGCACGTTCCAGTCGAACTCGTGGTTGCCCAGGGTGCTGAGGCGTACGCCGACCTTGTTCCGCCACTCCTGCACCGAGGCGCCGTTCACCAGGTTGGAGATGGGGGTGCCCTGGAACGTATCGCCGCCGTCGATCAGGACCGTGTTCGGGTTCTTCAGCAGCTGGCCGGCGATGGCCGTGGTGAAGCGGGCGGCGCCCAACTCCGCGCCGCTGGGCTCCAGGCGGCCGTGGAAGTCGCTGTAGACCAGCAGGCTGATCTTGTCCGTGCCCTCCGGGAGGACCTCGGGCATGGCGAGGTTGATCAGCTTGGCCGCCTCGCCGAGGGTCACCGGCGCATCCAGGTCGAGCTCGCCGGTGTCACGCCCCTGCACCACGCCGCGCAGCAGCAGGTAGGCCAGCGCCTCGCGGGTGGCCTGGTCGGCCCGGGCCGCGTCGGCGTAGCCCTCCAGCACCCGCAGGTCCTGGCCAGACGGGGCCTCTCCGGCCGCCGCCCAGGCGAGCAGCACGATCGCCTCGCCGCGGGTGAGCTGGCCGTCGGGCACGACGCTGAGCGACGACGCGCCCGCCCTGGCGAGCATCTCAAGGTAGATCTGTTCCGACAGGGAGGCATTCAGGTCGATCCCCGCCTCCACCTGCTCAGCCGTGATGATGCCGTCTTCGATCAGTTCGCACGCATACGGAGCGGCCCAGTGGTCGCCGAGGCCGCAGTCTCCGCCGACCGCAGGCACGACCTCAGCGGCGTGCACACCGGCGGGTACGGCGACGACCGAGACCATCAGCGCGACGACTCCCGTGGCGAGAAGCCGCATGAACCGGTTCATGGTATGCCTCCTTCCGGCGCCCGCAGGGCGCTCATGAATTGACAATGGCTTTATACCACAGTTCCAGTTCTGACTCCTTCCCCCTGCCGAAGGGGTGAAGCGAACTCCCCTTTTTCATCAGCCAGTCGGCATTAACCTGAACCTTTCGCATAAGGTGACCCCAGGACAGGGCCGCCGGGATGGACGGCGGCCGCGCACGAAGCGCGCTGGAGGAGGGCGAGCGGGATGATGGAGCGGATCGCGGTCATCGGCGGGACGGCGGCGGGGGTGGAGATCGCCGCCCTGGCCGCCCGGGGCGGTTACGTGACCTGCCTGCACGAGCCGGACCCCGCCGGCCTGGCTGAGGCGGGGCGCCGGGTGCAGGACCGGCTGGACGCGCTGGAGGGGGAGGGGCACGGTGGCGTGCGGGTGGCCCGGAAGGCCCGGGTGCGCCTCGATCCCTCGCTGGACTCGGCGGTGGCGGACGCCGACTTCGTCATCGAGGCCGCCCGAGACGACCTGGCCGGCAAGCGGGAGCTGTTCGCGCGCATCGATGGCCTCGCGCCCGCCCACGCCATCCTGGCCACTTACTCGGCGACGGTCTCCTCGGCCTACCTGGCCTCGGCGACCAGCCGCCCCGACCGGGTGGTCAGCATGGGCTTCTTCGGGCCGCCGCTGGCTCCCGCCGCGGTGGCGATCATCCAGGAGCCGCACCTGACCTCGGAGGTGCTGGCGGTGGTGGCCGAGCTGGTCTGGCGGATGGGCCTGGAGCCGCTGATGCTCCGGCGGGGGCGGGAGCCAGAGGGAGCGGCGTGACCGGGCCCCGGCGCGCAGCGGCCGCACCTCCGGTTCTCCCGGGGCGCGGCCGCCGTGCATGTAGTCTTACGCTTCGTTGATATCGGCATTCGTATATACGTTCTGGACGTCGTCGTGGTCCTCCAGCAGGTCGAGGAGCTTCACCAGCTTCTCCGCGTCCTCGCCGGAGACGGAGACCGTGGTGGTGGGCTGCATCACGACCTCGCCCTTCTCCACGGGGATCCCGGCCGCCTCCAGCGCCTGGAGCACCTGGTTGAGCGCCTCGGGGGCGGTGTGGATCTCGAAGCCGTCCTCGGTGGTCACCAGGTCCTCCGCACCGGCGTCGAGGGCGATCATCATCAGGTCGTCCTCGCTGACCGCGGTCTCGCTCCGGTCGATCTCGATCACGCCGCGCTTCTGGAACATCCAGCTCACGCAGCCCGTCTCGCCCAGCGACCCGCCGTTCTTGGAGAAGATGTGGCGGACGTCGGCGGCGGTGCGGTTGCGGTTGTCGGTGACGATGTTCATCATGATGGCCACGCCGCCCGGGCCGTAGCCCTCGTACACCATCTCCTCGTACCGCTCGGCGCCGGCCAGGCCGGCGCCCCGGGCGATGGCGCGCTGGATGTTCTCGTTGGGCATGTTGGCCTTGCGGGCCGCCGCGATCGCCGTCTTCAGCAGGAAGTTGCTCTCCGGATCAGGACCGCCCTCGCGGGCAGCCTTCATGATGTCCTTGGTAATACGGGAGAAGGTTGCCCCTCGCTCCTGGTCCAGCTTCCCCTTCGAACGCTTGATGTTTTCCCACTTACGACCCAAGGGAGAAACCCCCTCCGTCAGAGTCTACCTGCAGCATTGTAGCACTGCAGGCATACCCGCGACAAGCGACCACCTCGGATTATCCCTGTTAACGGCTCGGCTGGAACTAGCTGGGGAGACCTGGCGAGGGCCCGCGTGCTGGGACGAAGTTATGGTGGCCGGCGCATCCCCGCAGACGGCTGGAGCTGGCATTTCGGGCGGCGCATCCACGGGACGCGGACGGCAGTGCGCTACTGATAACACCTTTTCTGGAATTCGGTGGTGGAAAGCGTGACGTGCGGGGCTCCTGGGTCTATAATGGACAGTGAAGGAGGTGGTGTCTATTGGCGCGGTCGGACATGATTGAGGTCGATGGCGTGATCCTGGAGCCGCGCTCCAACGGCTTCTTCACCGTGAAGCTGGAGCTGGAGAACGAGCCGGAGGTGATCGCCCACCTGGGCGGCAAGCTGCGCCGCAACTACATCCGGGTGGTGCCCGGCGACCGGGTGACCGTGGAGCTGAGCCCGTACGACCTCTCGCGCGGGCGCATCGTCTACCGGTACCGCCACTGAAACCAGTGCAGAACCGACGGAGCGAATCCGCATGCGCGGGATGGTCCCCTTCGGACCGCCGGTTCTGAACTGGTTTGCGCCAGGGGGAGCCCTTCCGGGCTCCCCCTGGGCGCGCGAAGGACGGGACGCCTGTGTACCGGGGGGAGGCCCCCCCGACCTAGAAGTTGACGCTGTCGATCTGATCGATGCGGGTGGCACGGGCCACGCCGTTGGCATTGACCGTGTAGACGATGCCGTTCTCGAATGCGACGACCTTCTGGTTCTCGATCACGACGCCGTCCACGATCAGGCTCGTGTTGAACCCGCCGCCGCGCAGATCCTCGAGCAGCTGGCGGATCGTGGAACTCTGAGGCATGTCCCGTCTCCTCCTCAGTAATCGGTTGAGCGAGCTACGGCATAGCTCTCCCATGGTTAGCCTATGCGTCCCGGCCTCCCGTGTCCCGCGCGAGGCCGGTCGAAGTGGGGGGCGGTGCCCGTGAGGACCGCGCGCTTCTCCTTCTCCGGACTCCCTGTCACCAGGCGGCAGGACCCCGATCGGGCCACCGCGGGCCGGCCCCCGCGGAGGCGCCGGCCGGACCCGCTGGCCGGCGTGCTGGCCGCCCTCCGGGGCCACCAGGTGACCCTTCTGGTGGGCGGGCGGCTGCTGGCCGGGAAGCTGATCTCAGCCGACCCCGTGATCCTGGTGGACGGCGCCGGCAACGCCACCGCGGTCCGCCGCTCCGCCATCTCGGCCGTGCGCTTCTGAGGCTGTCCGTGCACCATGGCGTATTTGAACCATGGCGCACACGCCCTATAATGAGAGGGAGATTTCCGCCTGGAGGTAACGGCACATGAATCCCTCGCTTCGCTTCGATGTCTCCCGGGCTGCAGCGTTCGTGGCACCCCATGAGATCGAGTACCAGGCGGCGGCCGTCCGCGCCGCCCACGACCTGCTCCACGGGCGACGGGGGCCCGGGGCCGAGTTCACCGGCTGGCTGGACCTGCCCGAGCGCTACGACCGGGAGGAGTTCCGGCGCATCCAGGAGGCCGCCGCCCGCATCCGGAGCGACTCCGATGCGCTGGTGGTCATCGGGATCGGCGGCTCCTACCTGGGCGCCAGGGCCACGGTCGAGGCGCTGGGCCACGCCTTCCACAACCTGCTGCCCAAGGACCGGCGGCCCGGCCCGCAGATCTTCTTCGCCGGCAAGGACCTGAGCCCCGTCTACCTCACCCACCTGTTCGAGGTGCTGGAGGGGAAGGAGGTCTCGGTCAACGTCGTCTCCAAGTCGGGCACGACCACGGAGCCGGCCATCGCCTTCCGGATCTTCCGCGAGTACCTGGAGCGCCGCTACGGCAAGGAGGGCGCCCGCAGGCGCATCTACGCCACCACCGACCGCCGGCGGGGCATCCTGAAGCAGGTGGCCGACGCCGAGGGCTACGAGTCCTTCGTCATCCCCGACGAGGTGGGCGGCCGCTACTCGGTGCTGACCGCGGTGGGCCTGCTGCCCATCGCCGCCGCCGGCATCGACATCGCGCAGCTGATGGCCGGCGCGGCCTCCGCCATGGCGGAGTACGCCGAGCCCGACCTCGCGCAGAACCCCTGCTACCAGTACGCCGCGGCGCGCCACGCCCTCTACCGGAAGGGCCGGACGACCGAGCTGCTGGTGACCTACGAGCCGGCGCTGCGCTCCACCGCCGAGTGGTGGAAGCAGCTGTTCGGCGAGTCGGAAGGGAAGGACGGCAAGGGCATCTTCCCGGCCTCGGTGGAGTTCACCACCGATCTGCACTCGATGGGCCAGTACATCCAGGACGGCCTGCGGAACCTGTTCGAGACGGTGGTGCAGGTGGAGCGGCCGCGGGCCGACATCGCCATCTCCGGCGGCGACGCGGGCGACGGGCTGGGGTTCCTGGAGGGGCAGACCCTGGACCACGTCAACCGCATGGCCCTCGCCGGCACGCTGCTGGCCCACACCGACGGCGGCGTGCCCAACCTGCTGCTCACCCTGCCGGAGCTGACGCCCTACCACTACGGCCAGATGATCTACTTCTTCGAGAAGGCCTGCGCCATCAGCGGCTACCTCCTGGGGGTGAACCCCTTCGACCAGCCCGGCGTGGAGGCCTACAAGCAGAACATGTACGCCCTTCTGGGCAAGCCTGGGTTCGAGGCGCGCCGGGCGGAGCTGGAGCGGCGTCTCAACGGGTAGAGGAGGCTTGCCTGTGGACCTGGGCGGGTACGTGGAGGCGGCGGGCCAGCGGTTCGGCGAGTTCGGCGGCTTCGCGCCGGCGGCGCCGGAGGCCCTGCCGCCGATGCTGGCGCAGTGGGCCGGGGTCGTGCTGGACCGGGAGGAGCCCGGCCTGCTGACGCGCGTGGCCGTCGTGCCGCTGGGGGCGGGTTCGCTGCTGCCGGCCCTGCGGGACGAGCTGGCCGCGAGCCTGGCCGCCTCCGCCCGCGCCAGGGGATGGGAGACGCTGGGCCTCCTCCTGCTGGTCTCGGAGTCGGCCGTGACCCGGGAGGCCTACGACCGCGTGCAGGGGCTGGTGTACAGCGCCCGGCGGGTGAGGGTGGTCCCCTGGATCGTCGACCTGCCCCGGGGCCGCCTGTACGGCCACCGCGGCCCGCCCTTCGGCGTGGACCCCGACCTGGCGGTGCTGGCGGCCCCGTCGCCGGATGCGCCCGTCCCCGAGGCGGCGGCCCCTCCGGCTCCCGGCCTGCTCAGGCGGCGCGGCACCGTGCCCTGGCTCACCGTGGGCCTGACGGCCTCCATCGTGCTGGTCTGGACGGCGATGACGCTCCTGGGCGGCGGCCTGGGTGCGACCGAGGACTCGGAGACGCTCTACCGCTGGGGCGCGGCCCTGCGCCCCCACCTGCTCGCAGACGGCGAGTACTGGCGCCTGCTCACGGCCGGGTTCCTGCACATCGGCGCCGCTCACCTGGCGATGAACGCCCTGTCGCTCTGGTGGGTGGGGCAGGTGGTGGAGGCCCTGTTCGGCCCGACCCGGATGCTCTTCATCTACCTCTTCGCGCTGGTGGCGGGCAGCGCCGCGAGCGTCATGTTCGGCCCGCCCCTGGTGCTGAGCGCCGGGGCCAGCGGGGCGATTTTCGGCCTGCTGGGCGCGCTGGTCTGGTACCGGATCGCCGGGCCGGAGCGGCAGCGGCTGCAGCAGGTGCCCCTGCTCGTTGTCCTGATCCTGAACCTCGGCTACGGGCTGATCGCCCACGAGATCGTCGACAACTGGAACCACGTCGCGGGACTGGCGGCCGGCTTCCTGGCTGCCGCCGCGGCCGGCGTGCCGTTGACGAGGCCGTCGGGCGGGCCGGCGTCCCGCCCCTCGCCGGTCGTGCGGGGGCTGAGGCTCGCCGCCGCGCTCGCCCTGGCGGGGCTGGCTGCAGCCACCGTGGCCGGTGCGCTGCCCCTGCCCGGCCCGTCCCAGCGGCTGGCGACCGCCCTCACCGCGTGGCACGGGGGCCGCCTGGAGGAGGCCGCGGCCGGCCTCGAGTCCGTGGCGGCGGCGTATCCGGGCGACACGCACCTGGAGCTGACCCTGGCCTGGGTCTACCTGGAGCAGGGGCGGTTCGGCGAGGCCCGCGGCCTCGCCGAACGGGTGCTGGCGGTCGAGCCGCAGAGCGCCGAGGCCCGGCGGCTCCTCCGGGCCATCGAGTTCTTCGCCGGGGCCGGCCACGGAGGCCGCGGCTCGCCCTAAGAGAATCAGCGCCCCCGATCAGATCGGGGGCGCTGTTGTTGGCTGTTGACGGGTCTAGGCGCGAGCGGGGCGGCTCTGAGCCAGATTGACGGTCAGGACCCGGCCGTTGTAAGGCTGGCCGTTCCAGGCCTCGATGGCCCGGGCAGCGTCGGCCTCCTCCATGTCGACGAAACCGAAACCGCGGCTGCGGTTGGTCTCGCGATCGAGGACGATCTTCGAGCGCTTCACCTCGCCGAACTGGGAGAACAGCTCATGCAGATCCTCATCCGTGGTAGCCCAGGGCAGGTTCCCAACGAAAATGCTGACAACGGCCAAGTCTGACAGCCTCCTAAACGAGAATCACGAATCCGGGATTATGTCTTCGCCCTGGTTTTGCAGAACCCTGCTGCCATGGATAACTTTCTATTGCTGAGCCTAAATCAAACTCAGCGGAGGAAGAGGGCGCCGACCAGGAGCGCGCCCACCACGCCGTAGATGGGCGAGAGCTTCATGTAGTGGACCGAGATGAAGAAGGCCGCGGCGATGGCGAAGGGCAGCCAGTTCACGGGCGCGCCGCTGCGCGGCTGGAAGGCGTAGCCGGCGAAGTCCATGGCGAGCATGGCCAGCATGACGAAGACGACGGGCCGGATGCCGGCCACCATGCCCTTGAGCACGGGGCTGTCCTTGAAGCGGACCATCAGCCCTGCCAGCGCGACCATGACCACGCCCACCGGGAGGGTGACCGCGATCAGGGACACCAGCGCGCCGGGCCAGCCCGCTACCCGGTAGCCGATGTACATGGTCAGCTTGGTCGCGATGGGTCCGGGCAGGGCATTGCCCATGGCCAGTGCGGTACCGAACTCCTCCCGGGAGACCCATGAGAACACCTCCACGGCCTCGTGCTCGTACAGGGGCACGATGGAGGGGCCGCCCCCGAAGCCAAGGAGCGTGGCACGGCTGAAGCCGATGAAGAGATCCAGCAAGGTCTTCCACATCATAGCAAGCCCCGCCTTTCCCGGTTCGACTGAAAACCATGCTTACCATACCATATTGCGGCAGATGAGACCACGGTCCTTTAGGCTGTGAGCATTTCTGGCAGGTGATCCTCCCGGACGGAGCGAAGTCCCCCCTGTCGCAACAGGGAGGTATGCAGATGGGTGACCTCTGGGCACTGGTTCTGGCCTTCGCCTACGTGGGCGCGGTGGTGGCCGTCGGCGAGGGCGCGCACCGGCTGGGGCTCTCCCGCCCCGTCGCGCGCAAGGTGATCCACGTCGGGGTCGGCCTGTGGATCATCGGGACCGTCCTGCTCTTCGAGAGCCGCTACCTGGCCGCGGTGCCCGCGCTGGTCTCGGTCGCCGCCAACTACGTCATCCACCGCCGGCGCCTCCTGGGGTCTGTGGCCGCCGAGGCCGAGAACCTGGGCACGGTCTGGTTCCCCGTCTCCTTCGCCCTGCTGGTTCTGTTCGCCTGGGACGAGCCCGCCGCGCTGGTCGGCGGGGTGCTCGCGATGACCGTCGGCGACGCCCTGGCCTCCACCGTGGGGCTGCGCTGGGGCAGGCGGCAGTACGCCACCCTGGGCGGCCGCACCAAGAGCCTGGAGGGCTCGCTGGCCATGTTCGGGGCGACGCTGCTGACTACCCTGGCCACCCTGTGGGTCGTGGCGCCGCCCCTGCCGCCCGCCGCCCAGGCGGGGCTGGCGGTCCTGGCCGCCGTGGCCGCCGCCTGCGCGGAGAGCGTGGGCATCAAGGGGCGCGACAACCTCTGGGTTCCCCTGGGCACCGGCCTCCTGCTCTGGGCGGGGCTCAGGCTGTTCCCCCACCTGTTGCCCGGCCTGGGCGCGGGGGCGGCGCTCTCCGCCGCCATCGGACTCCTGGCCTGGTGGAAGCGGTCGCTCAGCCCCAGCGGTACCCTGGGCGCCATCCTGACCGGTACGCCGCTCTTCGGCCTGGGCGGCTGGGCCGGGGGCCTGGCGCTGGTGGCCTTCTTCGTCTCGGGCAGTGCGCTCTCCCACCTGTTCCGGGACCGCAAGGCGCCCGTGGAGGCCGACTTCGCCAAGACCGGGACGCGGGACCTCGGGCAGGCGCTGGCCAACGGCGGGGTGGCCGCCGCCGCGGCGGTGGGCTACGCCGTCAGCGGCGACCCGGCGTGGATGGGCGCGGTGCTGGGCGGCATCGCCGCCGCGTCCGCCGACACCTGGGCGACCGAGCTGGGCGTCCTCTCCCGCACGGCCCCCCGGATGGTCACCACCTTCCGGGAGGTGCCGCCCGGCACCAGCGGGGCGGTGTCGCTGACGGGCACCCTGGCCGGCCTGGGCGGCGCAGCCCTCGTCGGGCTGGTCGCCGCCCTCGCGGACCCTGTCTGGTGGCGGCTGATGCCGTGGGTCGCCGCCGCCGGCATCGCCGGGGCCTTCGCCGACTCGCTGCTGGGGGCCACGGTGCAGGCCGTCTACTGGTGCCCCCGCTGCGGGAAGGAGACCGAGCGGACGCTGCACGGCTGCGGCAGCACGACCCGTCTGCACCGGGGCCTGCCGGCGGTCAGCAACGACCTGGTGAACCTGGCAGCCACCCTGGTGGGGGCGGCGGCGGGGTTTCTGGCGGTATAGGCAGAGAGTCGGGCACCCGCCCGGGTGTCCGGCGCTGCTCGCAGCGCGGCCAGGCGGCCCCGGCATTTCCGTTAGCATGCGCAGAATCGAAGGACCAGGCAGCGAGCTACGCTGCCTGGTCCTGATCTTGGTACGCCTCGCAGTCTACGTGACTAGGGGGTTCAAGTCCCCCCTGTGCCTTTGCTCGTTTCACTTGGCACTGTAGCCTAAGAACAGTCCGCATGCCGAGAGGCGCGGATGGCAGGGT
>NZ_JAGGLG010000033.1 GCF_017874315.1 Symbiobacterium terraclitae
ACTCTCCGTTGAAAAGTTTGCTTGGCTCCCTTGGAGTCGTCGACTCGCAGGCTTCCCTCTCTGCACTGTCTAGTTTTCAAGGTTCGAGATCTCGCCGCCGTCAGGCGACAGCTTTTATATCTTAGCAGGTTCGCCGTCCGCCGTCAACCGCCCAGATGATGGGCTTTCCGTCGTCTCCGGCTCGGCAAGAGATGAGTCTATCACCCTCGCCGCCCCCCGTCAACCATCCAGTTGCTGGGGGTTCGAACCCGCCCCGCCGCTGGAAGCTCGCTTCCGGATTCCGTGGCGGCTTGAGCATAGTACCATAGCCGCGGCGGACCTTGCAAGCCTCTCTGCGTGTCCTACAATTGCTACTTCACCGGGTCAGCCGCGGGTCCAACGCATCGCGCAGACCCTCGCCCACCAGGTTGATGGCGAGGACGGCGATGAAGATCATCAGGCCCGGCGGCAGCCAGATCCACGGCTGCAGCAACAGCACCTTCAATGAAATCGCGGCCGAGAGCATGTTGCCCCAGGACGGCGTCGGCTGCTGAACCCCGAAGCCCAGGAACGAGAGGCCCGCCTCGCTGAGGATCGCCGTGCCCACGCCCAGCGTGGCGGCCACCACGATCGGCGCCAGGGCGTTGGGGAGGATGTGGCGGAAGATGATCCGCGCGTCCCGGGCGCCGACGGCCCGGGCGGCGGCGACGTACTCCCGGCTGCGCAGGGTGAGGAACTCGCCCCGCACCAGGCGGCAGATGCCCGTCCAGCCCAAAAGGCCGATGACGATCATCGTGTTGTAGACCGACGGCCGGAGGGCCGCGGCCATGGTGAGCGCCAGCGGGAAGAACGGGACCACCATCACCACGTCGGTGATGCGCATGATCACGCCGTCGACCACGCCGCCGTAGTAGCCGGCCACCGCGCCCAGCACCACGCCGATGGCCGTGTAGATCGCCACCGCCACCAGCCCGACCGTCAGCGAGATCCGCCCGCCGTAGAGCAGGCGGGTGTAAATGTCCCGGCCCAGTTCGTCGGTGCCCAGCCAGTGGGTCCGCGAGGGCGGCTGCTCGGCAGCCCGCACATCCGGCAGGTCGCGGTCGTGCCAGGTCAGTTGGGGCGCAAAGGCCGAGGCGAGCACCAGGACGATTAAGATGCAAAGACCCAACATCGCCCGCCGGTTCGCGCGGAACCGGCGCCACGCGCCGCCGTACGGCGCCGTCTCCGGATCCAGCACCGCCCTGCTGAACCGCCCCGACGGCCGGGTGCGCGCTGACGGCCTCCGCACGGCCCGCTCGGACAGGGTCCCGCGCGCGCCCAGTGTCATCCCCTCTCCCTCCCCCGCAGGGACCTGCACAGCTACTCGAACCGGACCCGGGGGTCGACGGCGGCGTAGCCGATGTCGGCCAGCAGGCTGCCCAGCAGCGTCAGCCCGGCGAACATCAGGTTCAGGGCCATCAGCACCGGGTAGTCCCGCTCCAGCAGGGCCGTGTAGGTCAGCCGTCCGATGCCCGGCCAGAGGAAGATCGACTCGGTGATGATGGCGCCGCCCAGGATGCCGGGCAGGTTGAGGCCCAGCAGGGTCACCACCGGGATCAGGGCGTTGCGCAGGGCGTGCCTGTACAGCACCACGCGCTCCGGCAGCCCCTTGGCCCGGGCGGTGCGCAGGTAGTCCTGCTGCAGCACCTCCAGCAGGGCGGCGCGCACGTGGCTCATCAGCCCGGCGATGCTGGTGACGCCCAGGGCCGTCGCGGGCAGGATCAGGTGGCGGGCGGCGTCCAGGAACAGCGGCAGCCCGGTCAGCTGGGTGCCCGGGGTGGTGAAGCCGGCCGACGGCAGGATCTGCAGCCCGCCCAGCGAGAGCCAGCGCAGGAGCAGCAGGCCGAAGAAAAAGGCGGGGATGGCCAGGCCGCCCAGGGCGACCGCGGTCACGGCCGTATCGACCCAGGTCCCCCGGCGGACTGCCGCCAGGATGCCGAAGGGGATGCCCGCCAGCAGCGCGATGGACTCGGCGGTCACGCCCAGCGCGAGGCTGGGCCCCAGCCGGTCGCCGATCAGCTCGGCGACGGGGACGCGGAAGCGGATGGAGGTGCCCAGGTCGCCCCGCAGGGCGTTGGACAGCCAGCGCCAGTACTGCTGCGGCAGCGGGCAGTCCAGGCAGTGGCGCTGACGCAGTTCGGCCACCTTAACCGGGTCCATGCGCGGGTCGATCAGCCCGCTGTACGGGTCGCCCGGCGCCAGCCGGATCACGGCGAAGATCAGGAGCGAGGCGCCCAGCAGCATCGGCAGCAGCTGCGCCAGGCGCCGCACGACGAAGCCTGCCACCGCCTGTCCCTCCCCGGGGTGTGGTCAGCGGCGCTCCTCCGGAATCCAGAGCTCCCAGATGTTCCAGAGGGCGCCCCGGGCGTCCGGCCTGAGGCCGCGCACCCGGTCGAGCCGCACCGCCTCGATCTGGTCCTGGCTGTAGAGGAAGATCACGGGCAGCTCCTCCGCCAGCAGCCGGGCCCACTCCCGGTAGACGGGGCGCCGCTCGGCCGGGTCCAGGAGCCGGGCGCCGGTGCGCAGCAGCGCCGCGCTCCGCTCGTTCCGCCAGCCGGTCGCTCCGCCCCAGCGGCTGTCGGGGTCGAAGACCGGACCCGGGTCGGGGTCGAGCCCCACGCCCCAGCCCATGAGCCAGGCATCGGCCTGCCTGCCCCGGAAGACCATGTCGGCCAGCGTGGCGAACTCCATCATCTGCAGGTCGACGCGGATGCCCACCGCCTTCAGGTCCGCCTGGATCAGCGGGGCCGTGGCGGCCCGCACGGCGTTGCCGGAGGGGTAGAGCAGGGTGAACCGGAACGGGCGTCCCGCCCTCACCAGGTAGCCCTCGGCGTCCCGCTCGGTCCAGCCCGCCTCGGCCAGCAGGCGGGCCGCCGCGGCCGGGTCGTGCCGGCGGGGCGGGACCGCCTCGGGGTCGTGGTACGGGTGGCCGTAGGGCAGGTGGCTCTCCACCAGCCGGCCGTGGCCCTTCAGCAGGTGGTCGACGATGGCCTGCCGGTCGATGGCCAGCAGGATCGCCTGCCGCACCCGCCGGTCGGCGAAGAGCGGGTTCCGATGGTTCAGCCCCATGTACTGGTAGCCCAGGTCGGGGCGGGTGAAGAGTCCGATGTTGGGGTCGCCCTCCACCAGCACCACGTCGGACGGCTTCATGGGGACGTAGTCGAGCTCGCCCGCCTTCAGCTGCCCGATGGCCACGTCCTGGTTGGCGATGCGGTAGATGATGCGCTCGATGCGGGGCCGGCCCCGGTGGTAGCCCTCGTGCCGCTCCAGCTCCACGTACTGGTCGGGCACATACCGGACGAACCGGTACGGCCCGGTGCCCACCGGGCAGCGGGTGTCGGGGTGCTCGCCCAGTTCGCCCGCGGGGAAGCCGGCGAAGCGGTGCGCGGGGAGCAGCGGTACGGCCAGGTTCTGCAGCAGCGGGGCGTGGGGCGCATCGGCGGTGAAGACGACGGTGTGGTCGTCCACGGCGCGGACGGCCAGGCGCCCGTCCCCCTCCAGCCAGGCCTGCCAGCCCTCCCGCCTGCGGGCCGCCGCCTCCTCCGGCGAGATGCGCCCGGCGGCCTGCGCGGCCGCCACCTGCGCCCGTTGGGCCAGCATCCGCTCGACCCCGCGCAGGGCGGCGTACTCGCCCGTCAGCACCCCCGGATAGTCGGGGTGCAGGATCGTCTGGAAGGTGAAGACCACGTCACGGGCGGTGAAGGGGTGGCCATCGTGCCAGGTGACGTCCCGCCGGAGCCGGAAAGTGTACTCGCGGTGGTCAGGCGACACGGTGAAGGACTCGCAGAGGTCGCAGACCAGGTCCAGCCGCTCGTCGCGGGTGAGCAGGCCTGCGAAGACCAGGCCGACGATGCTGGCGTCGTAGCCGTCTTCCATCAGGATCGGGTTGAAGACGCCCCTGGGCGCCGAGAACATCGAGAGGTAGAGGGTGCCGCCGTCCACCGGTTGCTCGCGGGTGCCGCCGGAGGAGACCCCCGGCGCCGTCTCCGGCGAGCCAGGGCGGGGCGTCCCGGGGAACAGGGGCAGGGAACATCCCGACAGCAGGAGGATGAGCTGTGCGATGAGCACAGTGCGATACCGAACACACATGGGTGACCTCCGGTAGAAGCCCCCGGGACAGCCCCTCATAAGCAGATGCGCGGACTGGCGCGAATATGCCTGGGGCCGCCGCGGGGCGCGTTGCAGGTGCGGGCGGAGCCGCACCCGACTGGGGCTAGTATTCCCACCAGAGGAAAGGGCCGCCGTCACTGCGACGGCGGCCCTTGGGACTGGCCCTACTTGGCCGGCGTGATCAGGTTCGCGAAGATCCGGAAGGCGCCGGGCACCCGCTGCTCCAACTGGTAGTACAGGATCAGGCTGGTGTAGATGTAGCGGCCCTCGCCGTACCGGGCGACCAGCAGGCTGCCGTTCAGCGGCTCCTCGCCCGGATCGTTCATCGAGAGCAGCGGCGTGAACTCGGGCGCCCACTCCGACGGGAAGTAGAGGCCGCGGTCCTTCACCCAGCCCTGCCAGTCGGACTCGCCGATCCGGTTCGGCGTCGTCAGCACCGGGTGGTCGGGCACGAGCACGCGCACCTCGGACGCCTCGTCGGTCACCCGCCAGTCGAAGGACGGGCTGCCGATCTTCAGGTAGTACGGGGCGGTGGTCTCGGCGTTCCAGTTGTCGCCGGGCTGGTGATATTGGACGACCAGGTTGCCGCCGGCCTTCACGTACTCCAGCAGGCGGCTGTTGGCGGCGGCCAGGTCGGGCCGGGTCCGGTAGGCGCGGATGCCCACCACGATCGTGTCGTACACCGACAGGTCGCCGAACGCCAGGGTGTCGGCGTCGAGCAGCTCGACGTTTACGCCCATCAGCCGCAGGGCCGCCGGCACGCTGTCGGCGCCGCCGGAGACGTAGCCCACCCGCAGGTTCTCGTCCACCGCCACCGGGAAGGCCTGCACGTCGACCACGGCGGGCCTCACGATGTAGGTCCGGCCGATGTGCTCGTACTGGATCACCTGCACGGACCGGTCAGACTCCGCGTTCCCCCGGGCCTCGAAGCCGATCTGGTACCGGCCGGCCGCCAGGCCCTCGGGAGCGGTCACGGTGAAGGTCGCCGCCTGGACCTCGCCCTTGCGCGCGAAGGTCAGGTGCTTGAAGGCGGGGGTAGCCTGCCAGCCCTCGGGGAGGACTGGGAAGATGTTGGTGCTCGTCGCCCCGGCCTTGTTGTTGGTGACCGCGACGTTGATGGTGATGGCGCCGGGCCGCTCCAGGTTGTAGACCACGCCGTCGGGCTCGGTGCGGATGGCCACGTCGGGCAGAACGGCCACCAGCTGCTCAGGCTCCACGGTGACCCGGGCCGGCACGCCGTCCACGGCAAACCGGACCACGCCCGTGAGCGCCGGCGGGTGATAGGGGTCGAAGTAGTCGGCGTGGCTGGGCACCGTCACGCTGAACCGGGCCGTGGCGGTGCGGTTGTAGCTGAGGTCCACCCCGGCCGCTTCCGAGACGGCGGTTACGCGCCAGCCCCTCGGCGCCTCCAGCGACAGGGTCACGTCCTCCACCGGCACCTGGCCGCCCTGGTAGGCGGTCAGCGTGAAGGTGGCGGAAGCGCCCCGGGTCAGCTCGTACTGGTCGGCCTTCAGGCGGACCACCAGCAGCGCGGCCTGGGCGAGGGCCTTCTGCAGCTGCTCCTCCTTGACCGCCAGGCGGAAGTCGATATCGTAGCCCAGCTCGTCCTCGAGGCCGATCTTCTCCGCCACCAGCTCCCTGGCCTTGCGCACGCCCACCAGCGCGTCCCGCAGGGCCTTGGCGACGGCGTCGTTCTTCGGATAGGCCGCCAGGGCGGCGTCGATGTGGCCCTGGACCTCCTTGAGCGCCGCGGCCAGCTCCTGATCGCTCACAAGACCGGCAAGGTCGCCCACCGTCTGCGGCAGCCCGTCAAACAGCGAGCTCTCCTGGGCGTCGGCCGGCACGACCGAGGCCGCGAGGTGGTACGCCTGCTCCGACGGCCCCTCGGGCACGATCTGGCCCATGCCCTGGCTCTTGTGGTAGAAGCGCGACTCCTCGCCCAGCTGGACGTAGGAGGCGCCCAGGACCGGATCGTACTCGCCCACCGGGACGGTCACGTTGGCCGTGAGGCTCTCCG
This sequence comes from Symbiobacterium terraclitae, assembly GCF_017874315.1. NCBI lineage: Bacteria > Bacillati > Bacillota > Clostridia > Eubacteriales > Symbiobacteriaceae > Symbiobacterium > Symbiobacterium terraclitae. Next base: position 6,146 of record NZ_JAGGLG010000033.1, read on the forward strand.
TGTCGGCGTAGACCCCGCCGCCGCCGGACTCAGCCGGGAGGTAGAGCTTCTTGATCTGCCACGGGCGCAGCCCCTCGGCCAGGTGCTCGGGGAAGACCTCGGGGTCGGCGGCCTTCTCGAAGGCCTCCATGGTCAGGACGGTGATCGCACGGTGATGCCCGTGCTGGCCGTGGCTGTTGAGGAAGGAGGGCATCACCACGTCGGGCCGGGTCTGCCGCACCACGCGGATGAGCCGCTCCAGCGCGACCTCGTGGCCCCACTTCTCCAGCGTCTCCTCCGGGTTCTTGGAGAAGCCGAAGTCCCAGATGTCGTCGCCGATCACCTGCCCCAGGAAGTAGAGCTCGACGTTGGAGGCCGCGGAGGCCTCCTGCAGCTCGCGCGTGCGCACCACGCCCAGGGAGTGCTCGTACTCGGTGCCGATGGCGTTCTGGCCGCCCTCGCCGCGGTTGGCGATGAGGCTGATCGTGCGTGCACCGACCTTGCGGGACATGTAAGCGAGGACGGCGCTCCGCTCGTCGTCGGGGTGCGCCCCGGTGTTCATGAAGGTGTTGACGGACTTGAGCGGCGTCAGGGCGTTCCAGAGCGCCACCGTCGCCCGCTCGGCAGCGTACGCCTGCTGCGGCTGTACCGTCAGGGCAGCCCCCACAAGCAGCGCCAGCGAAACCACCACAGAGACCAGACGTCTACCCCATCTTGCCATGCTGCCAGACATCTTGGGTCACTCCCCCTTACCCTTGCTGTTTTGGTCTCCTCACTCGATCCGCGGACACCCTGGACTCGGCCATCACCTCCCTCGCCGGAGAGCACGCCCGCCAGAACCGGCGCCGCGCCCTGCGGCCTGCGGTCGCCGCCGCGCGGCCCCGCTGGCCCCGCCGTGCTCCCCGATGGAACGGAAAGCAAAACGCACCCTCTTGCATCCGAATAATCCGGCGATTGTTCGGAGAGTGGGTGCGTTTCTGCTGCTGCATGTACAGGTGGGACTCAGGTTGGTCGGACCTGTGCTCCCCCGGCGCGGGCGGCGTTCAGGCCGCCCGCGCCGGGGCGCTGCGCACTACTTGCCCTTGCCCTTGATGTTCTCGTCCCAGTAGCCGATCCACTCGGCTTCCTTCTCGGCCATGACGTCCCACTGCAGGTCCATGGCCTTCAGCTTCGGGGTCAGCTCCTTCAGCCAGCCGGGCTGCAGCGACTCGTCGAGGGCGATGGCCGGGATCTGGAACCGGGAGGCCGACAGCTCCGCCTGAACCTCCTCGCTGAAGAGCAGGTTCAGGAACTTCTCGGCGGCCTGCGGGTGCTTGGCGCCGGCGATCATGCCCACGCCGTCCACCAGGATCGGCACGCCGCTCTCAGGGATGATGTACCCGAAGGGCATGCCCTCCTGCTCCGCCTGGATCAGCACGTCCTGCAGGTTCCAGAGGCTCAGGCTGCCCTCCTGCCGGGTGATCTTCAGGTACATGTCGGTCGGGTTGGCCGCGTACTCCTTCGTGTTGGCGTCGAGCTTCAGGAGCCACTCGTAGCCCCGGTCGGGCTTGCCGTCCTGGGCGTAGAACCGGTCGATCATCGCGGCGTAGATGGTGCGCATGGTGCCGGAGGCCGGCACGGCACGGATGATGATCTGGTCCTTCCACTTGGGGTCGATCAGGTCATCCCAGTCCTTGGGCAGCTGGTCCGCCGGGATCATGTCCTTGTTGTACATGATGACCTCGGGCAGCAGCATCTCGCCGTACCAGTGGCCCTCGGGATCCTTGTAGCCGTCGGCGATCTTGCTGGCAAACTCGGGGTTGATCTTGGCCAGCAGCCCCTCCTTCACTGCCAGCGACAGGGCCTGCTGCGTGCCGCCCCACCAGATGTCGCCCTGGGGGTTGGCCTTCTCGGCGCGGACGCGCTCCATGATCTCCTGGGCGCCCATCGGGAGGACCTCAACCTTGCCCTTGTACTCGGGGTACTTCTCCTCGAACTTGGCGACCATCAGGTCGATGATCGACTGGTCACGGCCGGTGTAGATGACCAGCCGCGTCTCCTCCTGAGGCGCCGGTGCAGGCGTCTGGGTCTGCGGCTGCTGGTTCTGCGGCTGCTGGTTCTGCGTCGCCGGCGGCGTCTGGCTGCCGCCCTGGTTGCCGGAACCGCCGCAGCCTGCCGCGATCAGGCCTACGGCCAGCAGGAGACCCACGAGCCTGCGGGACCACTTGGTGCTCATCGCTCAATATCCCCTTTCTTCATGCTGGAATGGTCAAGGTCAGCCGGAGAAGGTCGACACTGGTGACGGAACCGATCCACCTCCTTCCGGGTGGCGACTACAGACAAGGATGATCAGGCGCAGGTCGCCTGAAGGATCGCGTCAGCGTCCGTCATGCCTGGAGCACCGCCGAGGCGAGCAGCCGCTCCCGCAGCCCCTCGTCCAGCGCAGCGGGGCCGCCCAGCGCCCGGATCACCGCGCCGTAGACGGGGGCGAACCGGGGAACCTCGGCCAGCGCCCCGGGGGCCCGCTGCCGCAGCCGCTCCAGCAGGGCGGTCCGCACCCGCCGGGAGGACTGCAGCACGCCGCCCAGCAGGAAGACGGGGAACGGGCCGCCGTCCAGCAGGCCCACCCGTTTGGCCGCCAGCAGGGCCTGGTCGGCCAGCTGCCGGCCCGCCTGCTCCAGCACCGCCGCCGCCACCGGGTCGCCGCCCTCCGCAGCGGCGCCCACCGCCCGGGCGAGGGCGGCCACGGCGTCCAGGCCGGTCTCGGGATGGTAGAGCCAGTCGTGCAGGGCGTAGAGGTCGTCCACGCCGGCGCAGGCGCAGAGGGCCCGGGCCAGGGGGGTGTCGGGGTCGCCGGCGTCCAGCGCCCGGTAGGCGGCCGCCAGGGCCAGGCCGGCGATGTGCTGGGCGCTGCCTGCGTCGGTGATGCGGTGGCCCCAGCCGCCGGCCCGCACGAACCGCTCGCCGTCGCCCGCGTAGACCACCGAGCCGGTTCCGGCGACCACCAGCAGGCCCCGCCCGCCGGCGGCCGCGCCCCGGAGCGCCATGAGGCCGTCGTTCTCCACCACGACCTGCGCCGCGGTAACCTGCGCGGCTTGCAGCGCCCTCAGCGCCAGGCGGCGGCCCTCCTCCTCGCCGCGGGGCGTGTCTACCCCGGCGAGCCCGAAGGCCGCGGTCCGCACCGCGGTGCCGGGCGGAATCCCCTGGCAGGCGGCGGCGATCGCATCGGCCAGCGCCTGCTCCGCCTGCTCCCGGCCCACCGACTGCGGGTTGCAGCCGCCGGCGCGGCCGCTGCCCACCACACCCCGCTCGGCATCCACCAGTACGGCAAGGCACTTGGTGCCGCCGCCGTCAACGGCCAGCACCAGGCTCATCGGCCTCCAGCCTCCCCGCCGGCCGCCGGCGCTCCGGCCAGACTCCGGCAGGCCTCCGCCAACCGGCCTGCGGCCGCCTCCAGCCGGGAGCGGGCGCCCGCCAGCCAGGCGGTGAGCTCCGCCTGATGCGCCTCCCGTACGCCGATCATCCGGCGCACCTCCGCCGGGGCCACGCCGCCGCGCACGGTGCGGACGGCGACGAAGTGGACGGGGTCCAGGGCCTGCCGCAGCTTCTCGGCCGGGACGCCCAGCGGCCTGCCGAGGACCTGCAGGGCGGCCTCCTCCACCAGGCCCGGCTCCACCTGGCGCACGTCGCGGATGCCCTTGGCCTCCGCCAGCTTCACGAGGGCGGCGGCGACGCTGTGGGCGGTGCGGAACGGCAGCCCCGCCTCCCGCACCAGCAGGTCGGCCAGCTCGGTAATGTTGGCGAAGCTGGCCCGGGCCCGCTCCAGGAGCAGCTCCCGGTTCACCTCCGCCGTGCCCAGCACGTTGGCCAGCAGGCGGAAGACGGCGCGCAGGGTGGCGAGGGCGGCCCAGAGGTTGGGCTGCATCTCGTCCTCGGTGTCGACAATGTCGCCGAAGGGCGTGTTGTGCAGCATCTGGAGCACGGTCTGCGCCCGCCCGGCCGCGCAGCTGAGCAGGGCCCGGGAGTGCTCCAGCGAGACCGGGTTCCGCTTCTGGGGCATGATGGAGCTGGTCTGCACGTAGGGGTCGGCCACCCGCAGCACGCCGTACTCAAACGTGCACCAGGTGAGCAGGTCCTGCACGGCGCGGCCGGTGTGCAGGGCCGTGAGCTGCGCCGCCGCGGCGGCCTCGCTGACGTAGTCGGCGCCGGCGATGGCGTCGTAGCTGTTCTCCACCAGGCCGTCGAAGCCGAGCAGCTCGGCCACCCGCTCCCGGGAGATGGGGAAGCCCGAGGTGGAGAGGGCCGCCGCGCCCATCGGGGAGCGGTTGGCCCGCTCGTAGGCGGCCTGCAGGCGGGCGATGTCCCGCTCCAGCACGTCGGCCGCCGCCGTCAGCCAGTGGCCCAGGGTGGTGGGCTGGGCGGGCTGGGTGTGGGTGTGGGCCAGCATCACGGTGTCGGCCTCCTCCGCGGCCAGGCGCAGCAGCACCCGGTGCAGCAGGAGGGCGGCCTCGAGGGCGTCCAGCAGGTACTTGCGCAGCACCATGCGGTACATGGTGACGCCCATGTCGTTGCGGCTGCGGGCGATGTGCAGGTTGCCGGCCTCCTCGCCGGCCGCCTGCAGCGTCAGGTCCTCCACGTAGAAGAACAGGTCCTCATACCGGCCGTTGTAGGAGGAGGAGGCCACCTGGCAGAGGTCGATGGCGTCCAGCGCGGCCAGGATCTTCCGGGCCGAGGCCGGCGCCACCAGCCCCTGCTCGACGAGCATCACCAGGTGGGCCCGGTGCACGGCCATCATCGGCTCCAGCAGCTCGTGCTTCGCGCTCTCGTAGATGGGGCTCAGCACGGCCTCCACGTAGCTGCGGCCGGGGAAGCGCAGGCCGTCCTGCGCGGCGATCTCCGCGCGGGTCGGCGCGCAGGGTGCGGTGACTTCGGTGGGTTTCGGGGTGCCCGGGGCGGCGGGTGCCCCGGTCTCGTTCTGATGCAATTCAGGTCAGCTCCTTATGCGAGGTTCTCCCGCTGATCGAGGCGGCGGGAGATGAAGAGCACGAGCAGGATCAGCAGGATCTGCAGCATGCCGTAGGCGGCCGCCGTGCCGAACTTGAAGGAGTACATGAGGTTGTTGATCTCCACCGAGATCGGCTGGTTGCGCGCGGTGTAGATCAGCACCGATGCCACGAACTCGCCCACACCCTGCACGAAGGCCAGCAGGGCGCCGGCCAGGACGCCGCGGAACATCAGGGGGAAGGTGACCCGCCGGAAGGCGTACCACCAGCCCGCCCCCAGGCTGCGGGCGGCCTCCTCCACCGAGGGGTCCAGCTGGGCCAGCGCGGCGTTGCTGGAGCGGAAGACCAGCGGCGAGAAGCGGACGAAGTAGGCCAGGGGCAGGATCCAGAACGTGCCCACCAGCACCTGGCCGAAGCTGAAGGCCGAGGGTTGGTTGAAGGCGGCGATGAGGTTGATACCGACCACCGTGCCAGGCAGGGCCCAGGGCAGCATCACGGCCATGTCCAGCAACGACTTGCCGGTGAACTTCAGCCGGTTCAGGGCGTAGGCCGCCGCCACGCCGAGCACGATGGAGCCGGCGGTGGCGATGCCGCTCATCTGCAGGCTGTTCTTGATGGGCCGCCAGGCCCGGGGATCGTTGAAGAGGTTGACGTAGTTCTCCAGGGTGTACTTGGGGGGCAGCACCTGCACCGTCCAGGTGCCGTCCTTGGAGAGCGAGATCAGCGCCAGGGTGATGATGGGCAGGATCAGGACCAGGGTGCCGAGCACCGCTCCGACCATGGCCAGGATGCGGCCCACCGGGCTCTTCACCTCGGTGCGGTGGACGGAGACGCCCTTGGAGAGCGAGCGGTAGGTGCGCCGGTTCTGGTACCAGCGCATGAGGATCAGGAAGGCGATGGAGACCACCGAGAGGATCGTGGCCTCGGCCGAGGCCAGGGGCAGGTTGCCGTTGGTGCGGGCGATGGCGATCTGCATCGTCATCGTCCGGTCCACGCCGAAGATCAGCGGGGCGGTGTAGGAGGCCATCGAGACCATGAAGGTGAGGAGCGACCCCGAGACCAGCGCCGGCGTCAGCATGGGCAGAATCACCCGGGTCCAGACCTGCCAGCGCCGGGCGCCCAGGTTGAGCGCCGCCTCCTCCAGCGAGGGGTCGAAACCGGCCAGGGCCGCCGCGGCCGCGGTGTAGAAGTAGGGGTACATGGTGAAGGTGTGCACCACCAGGACCCCCGTCAGCCCCTTCAGGGCGAAGGGGACCTGGGGCAGGTCGAAGAGCACCTTGATCGCCCGGGGGATGATGCCGCTGGACGAGTAGAGGAACATGAAGGCGTAGACGCCGATCAGGGGCGGCAGCGCCATGGGCACCAGCGCCAGGCTCTCCAGCAGGCGCCGCCCGGGGAACTCGAAGCGGTTCAGCAGGAAGGCCATGCCCACGCCGACCACGGCGCAGGTGATCACGCTGAGCACCGAGATGCCGAGCGTGGTGAGCAGCGCCTCCATCTGGGTGGTCATCCTGAAGCTCAGGAAGCCCTCGTAGTACCGGAGCGTGATGCCGGAATCGTCCCGGATGCTGGTGAGGAAGGTGGCAAGCATGGGCTGCACCACGTAGCCCCACAGCACCACGGCCAGGGGGGCGACGAGCACGTACGCGAAGTAGGGCGAGGCGCTCAGCCGCTGCCACCGGTCATGCCATTTCGCTGCCACCTTCATCACTCCACCAGGTAGACTCGCTCGGGCGGGATGTACAGGTGAATGGGATCGCCCTGCCGGCGCACCTCGCCGTAGCGGTCGGCCACCGAGGCGATGAGGCGGGCCTCGCCGGCGGCGACCACGTACTCGGTGTAGGCGCCGCTGAACTCAGCCGCCAGGACCCGGCCGGAGAGCACGTTGGGCCCGCCGGGCTCCGGGACCACCTGCATGCCCTCGGGCCGGACCGTCAGCACCACCGGGCTGCCCACCGCCGTGGAGACCTGCGGGTTCCGCCGGGAGAGGTCCACCTGGATGCGGCCGCTGCCGGGCAGCTCCACCGTTCCGGTGCCGCCGTCCGCGGCCACGAGCTTGCCCTCCAGCAGGTTGGACTTGCCGATGAACGTGGCCACGAACCGGGTGGCCGGCCGGTGGTAGATGTCCTGCGGGCTGCCCACCTGGTGGACCACGCCGCCCTCCATGACGGCGATGCGGTCGGAGATGGCCATCGCCTCCGCCTGGTCGTGGGTGACGTAGACGGCGGTGATGCTGGATTCGGTCTGGAGCCGGCGGATCTCGGTGCGGGTCTCGTCGCGCAGCTTCGCGTCGAGGTTGGAGAGCGGCTCGTCCAGCAGGAGCAGGGCGGGCCGGATCACCAGTGCGCGGGCCAGGGCCACGCGCTGCTGCTGCCCGCCGGAGAGCTGGTCGATGCGGCGCTGCTCCATGCCCTCGAGCCGTACCTGCGCCAGGGCCTCGGCCACCCGGCGCCGGATCTCCTCGCCGGCGACCTTGCGCACGCGCAGGCCGAAGGCGACGTTCTCGAACACGGTCATGTGCGGGAACAGGGCGTAGTTCTGGAAGACCATGCCGATGTTGCGGTCGTTGGGCGGCACGTAGGTCACGTCGCGGTCGCCGAAGAGGATGCGGCCGGACGTCGGATAGTAGAAGCCGGCGATCATCCTGAGGGTCGTGGTCTTGCCGCAGCCCGACGGCCCCAGCAGCGTGAAGAACTCGCCGCCGCCGATGGTGAGGTTCACGTCGCGCACGGTGAGCACGCCGCCGCCGAAGCTCTTCGATACGTGTTCAAGGGTGACCGGCTGCGCGCTGCCCACCTGGTCGTTGGTCCGGAGCCCGCCCATCTCGTACTCCCCTTCCCTGTTCACTGGTCTGCGGTGATGCCGTATGCGTTCTCGTCGGCGAGGCTGAGTGCGCTGGCGACGGCGCCCACCAGGGCGGCGCGGCTGCCCAGCGAAGCGAAGCGAATCTCCGGGGCCATCGGCACCAGCTCGGCCACCGTCCGCTGCACGAACGCCAGCCCGTCCTCGCCGCAGTCCACCGCGTCCCCCGCCAGCAGCACCAGCTCGGGGTTGAGGATGCAGGCGATGGACGCCACGGCGTAGGACCAGTGGCGTAGGGCATCGTCGAGCAGCTGCCGGGCCTGCGGGACCTCCCGGGCTGCCAGCTCCCTGAGCTGCCGGATCGGCCGGCGCTCGTCCAGCCCCGCGCCGAGGCCGGCGAGCTGGATGCGGCGGTAGAGCGACCGGGCGGAGTAGTGCTGTTCGAACATGCCGTAGTCGTCGGGCCGGCGGGGTCCGGCCGGACCGAGGGGCAGGTAGCCCACCTCGCCGGCGGCGTCGCCGGCCCCGCGGAAGAGCGTGCCGTCGATGAGGATGCCGGCGCCGATGCCGTCGCTGACGTGCATCAGGGCCAGGTTGACGACTCCCTGTCCTGCGCCCTGGAAGTACTCGCCCAACGCCATGAGGTTGACGTCGTTCTCCACGACCACGGGAACCGCGAACCGCTCGTGCAGCACGGCCCGCAGCGGGACCTCCTGCCACCACCCCAGCGACGGGGCGTGGCTCACGGTTCCCCGCCGGTGGACGATGCCCGGGACGCCCACTGCGATGGCGGCCAGCCGCTGCGGGTCCATGCCGCTGCGGGAGACGAGCCCCTCCAGGAAGTCGCCCAGCGCCCTGGCCGGGTCGTGGACGCCGTCCGCGGGCAGCGCGACCTCCTCCTCCGCCTGCAGGGCGCCGCTGAGGTCGGCCACCCCGCCCCAGAGCCGCTCGCCCTCGAGGCAGGCGGCGATGACGAAGCGGGCGGCGGGGTTGAAGAGGAGCATGATCGGCGGCCGGCCGCCCGAGGACTGTCCCAGGCCCTTCTCCTCCACGAGGCCCAGCTCCAGGAGGTCACGCACGATGGCCGTCACGGCGGGCTGGCTGAGGCCGGTCAGCGCGGCCAGCTCCGCCCGGGAGATCGGGCCGCGGTCGCGCACGGCGGCAAGGACTGACTGGCGGTTGAGCTGCTTCATCAGGCGGGCGTTGGCGGGTCTGTGCATCGTCGATCCCCCGTCTCCCGTGGCGTGCGACTTACTAAATTAGGTGAAGAAAGTATGTGGAGTGTTCTGTCCTGCCGGGGCGAATTCCTGCACCGGCGCTAATACGGGAAATCGCTTAGACTAATAGGCAATGCTTATCAGTCTGACGTTGCTTGGGCTGGCCCGCCGGAGACCGCAGGCCCGAGCGCGCGACAAGGCGGCGATCCCGATGACCGCCGCCTCGAACTGTTGAAGCTACACCACTGGCCCGCTGAAGGCCCCGGGCTCGCCGCCCGCTGCCGCCTCCTCCCGCATGAGCCGCTCCACCGCCCGGGCGAGCCGCTGGACGCCGGGTCCGATCTGCTCCGGACGCGGGTACGAGAAGTTGAGCCGGAAACCCCTGCGCGCCAGCTGGCCCGCCCCGTAGTAGTCGCCCGGCATGAAGGCGACGCCCTCCCGCCCGGCCTCGACCAGCAGCCTGCGGGCGGTGAGGGGCCGGGGCAGGGTGCACCACACGTGGTACCCGCCCTCGGGGACGTACCAGGTGACCCCCTCCGGCATGTGGGCCTGCAGCGCCTCCAGCAGGGCGTCGCGCCGGGCCTTCAGCACCGGCCGGAGCGCGGCCAGGTGCTCGGCCATGCGCCCCTCCCGCAGGAAGGCCTCCATCAGCCGCTGGTTGAGCAGGGCAGCGCGGAAGTCCAGGTTGCCCCGGGCGCGGGCGATGCGCTCCACCACCGGGGGCGCGGCCACGATCCAGGCCAGCCGCAGAGCAGGGCTGACGGACTTGCTGAAGCTGCTGATGTAGATCACGTAGTCCCCCGGGTCCAGCGACTTCAGCGTGGGCACCGGGTGCGCGGTGAAGTGCAGCCGGCCGTACGGGTCGTCCTCGACGATGCCCAGCTGGTGGCGCGCGGCCAGCTGGATCAGCCGCCGCCGGCGCTCCAGGGTCAGGGTGACGCCGAGCGGGTTGTGGTAGGTCGGCAGGGTGAAGAGCAGCTTGGGCTGGTACCGGAGCATCAGCTCGTCCAGGCCGTCCACCACCAGGCCGTCCCGGTCGACGGGCACCGGCACCACCCGCACGCCCGCCGCGTCGAAGATGCCCAGGCTGTTGACGTAGGAGGGCATCTCGACCAGGACGGTGTCCCCGGGCTGCAGCAGCACGCGGCTGATGAGGTAGAGGGCGATCTGGGAACCCGCCAGGATCAGCACGTGCTCAGGGGTGACGCCCAGCTCGGCGGCAATGGCCTCCCGCAGCGGCCCGTACCCGGCGATGGGGCCGTAGCCCAGGGCGGTGCCGTCTTCCAGGACGCGGCCCGCCAGCTCCCGCAGGGCGCCGGTCGGGTAGAGCTCCGGCGACATTTCGCCGTGGGCGAAAGAGACCGCGCCCGGCCGCCGGACGATGGCGCTGATATCCGCCATCAGCGGCTCCTCCGCCTCAGTGGGCCCTGCCCAGCGCATCGGACGGACCGCTCCCGGGGCCGCCTCCTCGGGCAGGCGCAGCACCACCGTACCGTGCCCGACCCGCCCCTCCACCAGGCCCTCGGCCGCCAGCTCCCGGTAGGCGTTGACCACCGTGGTCCGGTTCACCCCCAGCCGGACGGCGAGGGTACGCTCCGGCGGCAGCTTGGTGCCGGGGGGCAGGGCGCCGGAAAGGATGCGCTGCCGCACCTGATCGCGCAGCTGCTGGTAAAGGGGCGTGGGACTGGACCGGTCCAGTTCGAACACGGTGGCCTTCACCTCCGCTGGGCTTCGTCCGACTCACTGCTGATTGTAGCACAATCGTGCAAAGGCGCCGACCCCGCGGGTGGCAGGGCCGGCGCTCGCTTACTGTTCAATCTCGCAGGGGCCGTGGGCGATGACCTGGCAGCAGAGCCGGTAGCCCTTTTCCACCTTGTCGCCCAGCATCTCCCGCTCGTTGTCGTTGACGGGGCTCAGGTTCTCCATGCCCTTGAGCACCCGGATCTGGCAGGTGTCGCACACGCCGTTCTTGCAGTCCCACTTGACGGCGACGCCCTTGTCGTTCACGCCGTCCAGCAGGTTCTCGTCCTTGGGGATCTCCACGTTGTACTCCTGACCCCCCAGGAGCACGCGGACCTTGATCATCTCCTTGGGCTTCTCCTCCGCGGGCGCCTTGGGGGCCTCAGGCAGCTCCTCGTGGGGGAAGATCTCGCGGGTGATCTCCACCCGGCTGGAGGTGTGGTGCACCAGGGCATGGTTCTGCATACAGGCCACCTGGAATTCCTCCCGCAGGATGGCGCGCCAGGCATCCTTGTGGTTGGCGGCTCCCGGACGGCACAGGTCGTGGGGCACGACCGCCTTCAGCGTCGCCCAGCACTCGAACACACCCGGGTCCTCCTTGCGCGGCGCCGGCTGCTCCAGCTCCAGCCGCAGGTCGCGGACCGCCGGAGCCGCCCTGCGCAGGCGGCCCAGGAAGTCCTGGTAGACCCGCACCGCAGCGTTCCCCGCGCCGTCGGCATCCGCGAGCACTCCCAGGTAGATGCGCGTTCCATACTTGGTCTCAGGCAAAGCCCGACCCTCCTCCTTGCTCGGTACCTCGAACTCTCCCCAGTACGCCTATTATACGGAAGTTTCGCCTATGGCTCAATCAAAAAAGAAGGCGGCTCCACAGAGCCGCCATAAGTATGGAAACACACACACAGAGGGGGTCAACACACTTCGATCTTACCCCACCCGTGTTACAGTTCGGTGACACGCAAGTAACGGTTTGAACACAGATGCGGCCCGCCGACCGGCCTGCGTCCGGGACCGCTTGCGCAGGGTTAGGGCTTCGACTCGGCGGCGGCTCCGGTCGCAGGCTTCGACCGCGACTTCGCGGATCCGGGCCTGGCCCCGGTCTCCTCCCCGGCCGCGGCCGAAGAGGCGTGCCCGGCTCCGGCCGCGTCCCCGGACTCCAGGGAGATGTGGTACCCGGCGAACTTGGGCACGTTCAGCACGCCGTTGTCCAGCACCAGGTAGCTCCCCTTGATGCCCAGCAGCACGCCCGCCGCGCCGCCCTTCTCCAGGTCGTGGCTCACAATCTTCGCCGGCGGCTGCTCCAGCGGGTAGGTGATGCGGCAGACCTCCTCGTCGGGCAGCACGTACGGCCGGAACGCATCCGGAATGAGTTCGAGCACGCGCCGCCGCACCTCCAGGAGGTCGGTCTCGACCACCTCGCCCTGCAGCATCTTGCGCCAGTTGGTCTTGTCCGGCAGGTACTGCGTCAGGTGAAGCTCCAGGTCTCCCGCCATCTTGCGGTTGGGCACGCGGGCGATGGGCACCGCCTCCACCGCGCCCTGGTCCAGCCAGCGGCCGGGCAGGCGGCGGGTGATGCCGACCTTGATGTCGCTGGACTTCGCCAGGTAGACGAAGGTCGGGATCATGCAGTGGGTGTCGCCCCACTCGGGTTCCCGGCAGGTCTCGTAGTGGCAGAGCGAGGGTTTCACCTGGCAGAGGTCGTTGACGGCCAGCCGCTGGAAGCAGGGCCAGCAGGAGCCGTGGTTGAACAGCTTGCTCACCTTGCGGCCGCAGTAGATGCAGCGGCGCTCGCCGGTGAAGCGGAGCGCGATCCGCTGGCCGATCAGCGGGTTGAGGGGGATCTCCTGCTCGTCCAGCAGCAGGCTGTAGGTCACCATGCCGTCTTCGATGCGGGCCAGCAGGTCGCGGATCATGCCCGTGTACATGGATTATCCTTCTCCTCTCCGGGCTTCGATTCGGGAGCGGCCGGCGAATCTCCTCCCCCGCTGTCCTGTGGGCGGCATCCAGGCGGAGTCCTCCCGTTCATCCACTGCGCAGCCGGCGCCGCCGGAGGGCTCCGTTTCGACTTGAACGAAAAGTTGATGGAGTGGACTTGAGCGGGGAGAGCTGACCGCTGGACCAGGGGCGCATCCGTTTCGCAACCGCCTCTGACGAGGAGACCTGCCGGCGGATGGACCCATACCTCCCGCCGGCGGCGTTTGCGCCCAACATCGCGGCCCGGGAGCTGATCCTGGTCGAGCAGGGTGAGCAGGCCATCGGGTACCTGCGGCTGGCGTACATCTGGGGGAAGATCCCCTACATCGGGCTGATCTGGCTGGAGCCCGCCCACCGCGGCCAGGGCATCGGAACCGACGTCCTGGAGTTCGTCGAGGCCTACCTCCGGGAGCAGGGCTTCCGAGGTGAACGAGCCCGAGCCGCAGGCGTGGCACCGGGCCGTCGGCTTCCGCGAGTGCGGCATCATCGCCGGGATCAACGACGGCGGCATCGGCGAGGTCCACGGCGTGCCCGACTTCGGCCGGCTAGAGCCAAGAGGCGCATGTGCGTGCTGCACATGCGCCTCCGCGTGTTCGAACCGTCCTAGCTGCACTTCGAGTACCCGCAGTTGTGGCAGGTGGCGCAGCCCTCCCCGATGGCCAGGGCGAAGGAGCCGCACTCGGGGCACGGGTCCACCGGGTGATCCACCTCCGCGCCGATCATCTGCGGCTGATGGTGCTCCACGGTGGCGGCGGTCTCCTGGCAGAGCTTGCCGTTGGCGTCCTTCCACGCCAGGAACTTCTGCAGGCCCTTGGCGATGGCGGAGGCCAGCGAGGTGATGCGGTTGGGGCCGAAGCCGTAGGAGCCGGAGCCGCCGATGTTCTTCAGGGTGTCGATCACGATCTCGATGCGCTCCCGGACCGGCACGTCCGAGCGCAGGCGGAGCATCTTGGAGACCAGCATGCCCATGCCGACGGCGTCGGCCATCAGGTCGGAGCCCACGGCGCCCACGTTCACGATGATCTCGAAGGGCTCGCCCTCATCGTCCATGTGCACGTCCAGCGTCATCTTGCCGAAGTGCGTGGGCACGACGAACATCTTGCCCACCGCCTCCGTGGGCCGGGGCCGGAGCGTGGGGCCCTGCAGCGCCGGCGCGGGCGCCGGGGCCGCGGCCTCCTCCTTCTTCTCCTTCGTCTTGTCGCCGGTGGTCAGCACCTGGGAGGCCCGGGAGCCGTCGCGGTAGACCGTGATGCCCTTCAGGCCCAGCTGCCAGGCCAGGGCGTAGGACTTGGCCACGTCCTCCACCGAGGCGTGGTGCGGGAAGTTGATGGTCTTGGAAACGGCTGCGTCCACAGGCTGCCGGTCCACCGGCAGGCCGTCCGCACCCTGGAAGGCCGCCTGCATGCGCACGTGCCACTCGGGGGAGATGTCGTGGGAGGTGGCGAAGACCTGCTGCCACCGCTCGGGCACCCCGGCGACGCCCCGGGCCGTGCCGCGCTCGGCCACCTGCTGCATCAGCTCCTCCGAGTACCAGCCCTCCCGCTTCGCGATGGTGGCGAACTGGCCGTCCACGTCCAGCATCACGGCGCCGGCCTGGTTGCGGGTGAACACCAGCGCGAACTTGGGCTCGATGCCGCCGGAGCAGGGCAGGTCAGGCCTGGCGGCAAACAGCGAGATCGTGCCGGTGGGCGCCACGGTCGTCATCGTGGCGTTGCGCACCTTGAGCCCCGCCTTGTGCCACTGGCTGCCCTCCCACTCGGGGTAGGCGCCGCGGGCCTCGGCCAGGGCCATCGACTCCTCGACGGCCTTCTGCTTGATGAAGGTCATCACCTGGTTGCCCAGGGCCACCGCCTCGTCGGAGTCGTAGGCCAGGCCCATCTGGACGAGCATCTCCGCCCAGCCCATGATGCCCAGGCCGATGCGCCGGTCGCGCCGGGCCTTCTCGGCGATCTGGGGCAGGGGGTACTTGTTGGCGTCGATCACGTTGTCCAGGAACCGGGTGGCCATGCGGGCCACCTGGCCCAGCCGCTCCCAGTCCACCTCGGCCTGCGCGGTGTACGGGTTCTTCACGAAGTTGGCCAGGTTGATGGAGCCCAGGTTGCAGGAGCCGTAAGGCGGCAGCGGCTGCTCGCCGCACGGGTTGGTCGCCTCGATGACCTCCACGTGGTTGTTGGGATTGCGCCGGTTCATCCGGTCGATGAAGATCACGCCCGGCTCGCCCGTCTTCCAGGCGTTCTCCACCAGCTTGTCCCAGACCAGCTTGGCCGAAAGCTTGCCGGTCACCTCGCCGTTGCGCGGGTTGATCAGCTCGTAGTCGGTCCCCTGCTCCAGCGCGGCCATGAAGGCGTCGGTGATGCCCACCGAGATGTTGAAGTTCGTAATCTGCGTCGTGTCGGCTTTTGATTCAATGAAGTCCAGGATGTCGGGGTGGTCAACCCGCAGGATGCCCATGTTGGCCCCGCGCCGCGTACCGCCCTGCTTGATGGCCTCCGTGGACGCGTTGTACACCCGCAGGAAGGAGACAGGGCCTGAGGCCACGCCCTGGCTCGAGCGCACCTTGTCGCCGGCCGGGCGCAGGCGGGAGAAGGCGAAGCCCGTGCCGCCGCCCGTCTGGTGGATGAGGGCAGCGTGCTTCATGGTCTCGTAGATCTCCACCAGGGAGTCCCCCACCGGGAGCACGAAGCAGGCCGACAGCTGGCCCAGCGCCGTCCCGGCGCCGGTGAAGGTCGGGCTGTTGGGCATGAAGTCCTGGCGGTCCATCAGGCCGTAGAAGGCCTCCTCGATCGCGCGGACCTCCTTCTTGCTGGCGCCGTACTGCGCCTCGACGCCTGCGATCACGCCGGCCACCCGGCGCAGCATCTCCTCGGGCGTCTCCTTGCTGCCGTCCTCCTTGAGCCTCAGGTACCGCTTCTCCATTACGGTCTTCGCAATATGGGTCAGTTCCAAGGTGCGGCCCCCCTATGTAGGATGCGCTTTAGTGGGCCCTGAGCAGCTGCTCGAGCTGCTCACGAAACTCGTTCAGGTCCTTGAACTCGCGGTATACGGACGCGAAGCGGACGTACGCAACGCCGTCGATCGCGCGCAGCGCATTCATCACCCGCTCACCGATCTCCACGGACGGGACCTCCCGGTCCAGCGCGGAGCGCAGGTCCCGCTCGATGTCGTCAACCAGCTTCTCGATCGCCTCCAGTGGCACCGGCCGCTTTTCGCAGGCCTTGAGAATCCCGCCCAAGAGCTTGTCGCGGTTGAACTGCTCCCGACGGCCGTCCTTCTTCACGACGATCAACGGCGGAGCCTCCACCCGCTCCATCGTGCTGAAGCGACGTCCGCAGGAGGTGCATTCCCGGCGCCGGCGTATCGCCTCCTCGTCCGGGGCGTGCCGCGACTCCACCACGCGGGACTCGGCACCGCAGAAGGGACACTTCATCCCTACAACCCCCAGATATAGTGCTCGCACGTCATACTTTACCACTAGATCTGGTGTCGGACAACCTTCCTTGCCTGCCGAATTTCGGAGTCAGCCGCGCGCTGCTCACCCTAGGTCTTCCGTGCGTCGATTTTCGACCCGAGGCAGAATGCCGAGTTCAGACGCGACCGCGGTCAGCACCTGGCCCGCCTTCTCCCGGATCACCCAGCGGGCGTGGCCGTCGAGGTACGTCGGGGTGAGGTTGAGGATGGCCAGATCCGCCCCGGACTGCACAGCCAGCAGGGGAAGCTGGTTCGCCGGTCCCACCTCCAGCGAGGAGCCGATCACCAGGAAGAGGTCGGCCCGCCGCGCCTCGTCGAAGGCCGTCTCGATCGCATCGGGGGGGAGGGGCTCCTCGAAGAGGACGACGCCGGGCTTCAGCATCCCGCCGCACTCCGGACAGCGCGGGATGTCGGCCGCGGTCTTCACGTCGACGTCGATCAGCCGGCTGGGGAAGGTGCGCCCGCAGGTCAGGCAGGAGCACTCCCGCAGCGAGCCGTGCAGCTCGATCACGTCGGGGGAGCCGGCCGCCTGGTGCAGCCCGTCCACGTTCTGGGTGATCAGGCGCTTCACCATCCCCTCCTCCTGCAGCGCGGCCAGTACGCGGTGAACGGGGTTAGGCCTGGCGCCCCAGAGGTGCGAGAAGCGCATGCGGTAGAACTGGTAGAACTCCACCGGCCTCCGCCGCAGCGCGCTGAGCGAGATCAGGGAGACCGGGTCGATGCCCTTCCAGAGCCCGGTCTTCGAACGGAAGTCCGGCAGCCCGGACTCGGTGGAGGCGCCGGCGCCCGTCAGCACCACGGCGTGCTGCGCCTTCTTCAGCGCATGAGCCAGCTCGCGAACCTGTTCCATACACGATCACCCCTTCCATGCTCTTACTTCGACAATAGGAAAAGGCCACCTCTGTTGGTGGCCGTATGGATTCAGGCATTCGTCACGCTGAACTGAGGGCAGGCATCGATGTCGGGCCCGAGGTGATCGCCGGTGGGCCAGCATCCGGCCGTGAGGAAGTCGACCTTCATGCCCAGCAGGGCGCTGCTCACCCGCACCATGTATGGCGATATCGGGTACTCCCCCGCCACCATCTCGTCGATCTCCGCCTCGGTATGCTCCAGATACCGGAGCCAGAGCCCCCAGACCTCAGGAGACCAGGCCGACCGCAGCGTGTCCACCACGAAAGCGAAGCGGGCGGCGGTCCCCCCTTCGACCAGCCGGAGCTTCTCGGCCCCCGGCGCCCGGCGCCAGCGCTCCCGGAACGCCCGCCTTGCCCTCCGCAGATTGACCTCGTCGAGTCCGCTGCGCGCCATCAGTTTGGCGTCCACCAGGGTACGCCCCAGGCGCAGTCCGCTCCCACCGGACAGCCGGCTGTGCAACACCTGCGTGCTCCCCCTTCCGATCCGCTCATCCCGTTCCATCCCCTTAAACGAATATGATGGCGGATCGGTTCGTCACACGCGGCGAATCTTCCGACGAATTTTAGTCGAGCAAGTGACGAATTTTCCCGAGAGATGTTGTCGTTCAAGTGTGTATAGATCGACGAACGGAACGCGGCGTCCCCGGGGCTGATGATGCCGCGCGGCGAGGTCCCGCCGGGCGGCATCCGAGGCGCGCATCCCCTGCCGGCCACCATGACCGTGGCCAGCGGAACGGGGCGGCCCGGGCGCCGAGCCGTAAGATGCGGTCGATCCGGTGCTGCCCTTCGGAGAGGTCGCTGTCGGTGGCCTGTCGCGCGACGGCGTCGCGCGGCGGGTCGATCAGGTCGAACACTGGCGGGCACCTCCTGCGGAGTCTGGCGGTGGCGGGGCGGCTGGACAGCGGGACGAGCCCGGGATACCATGGGTGCAGGGCTGCCGGGGGAGGTGATGCGGCTTGCTGGCAGCGCTGCTGCTCCATCCGGCACAGTGGGTTCTGTCCTTCCTGGTGCTGGACCTTGTCTTTCGTACGGTCGACGTGCGCCCCGGCATCCTGGAGCGGTCGCTGGGCCGCCACCGCAGGCGCTACCGGCTGGCCGCCCTCGCCGCCACGCTCGCCGGCGGCGTCGCACAGGTGCTCCTGGCCGGTCCGTGGGGGCTCGTCCCGGCGGCGGCGGGCTGGGTCCCCTGGTGGCTCCTCTGGCGCTTCGGATGGCGCAAGCAGTTCCCGCACCTGCGCGCGTGACTGGCGGAGGCCCGACCCCGCGGGGTCGGGCCTCGGTGCTCAGGCCTGTCCGACGGTGAACGTGTGCTTGTAGTAGTAGTCCCGCCCGTCGTCCTCCTCGACGTTGAGGTGCGTCCCGTCCCAACGGAGTTTCGTCGTCCCGGTGGCGGAGGTCATCTGCCACTCGCCGTTGGTCTGCAGGTAGTCGAACGCGTCGGCCGCCAGGCTGACCAGTTCTTCCTCGCCGGCGTGGCGGCACGACGGGGCAAAGGTGAGTACCTGCCAGATCTGCGCGAAGAGGGGATAGTCCTCCGGGTCCCGGTGCAGGCTTTCGTAGAGCTGTTTCAGGTCCAAGGCGCGCTCTCCTCCCACCGCCGCTTTGGGAGGTAGTATACCCTACCCCTGGGCGCATTCCATCGCCTTGGCCCGGGCCGCCAGCTCCCCGGCCTGCTTGCCGGCCTCCCGGATGGCCGCGGAGAACCAGTCGGCCTCGGCGAGCTCGCGCGCCGTGGTGCTGTTCTGGTTGGCCAGGCTGGTGGCCCCCTCGACGGCCCGCACCAGCTCGTCCATCTCGCCGGCCGTGGCCGCCGCCCGCCCGCCGAAGCCCTCCACCGTGAGGGAGAGCTGCTCCACCGAGCGCAGCACCTGCACGATCGCCTCACGGGTCGACTCCACCGTCGCCGTGCCCCGGTTGACCTCCTGCTGCTGCTCCTCGACCGCGGCCATGGCCGCTGCGGTACCGGTCTGGATCTTGGCCACCAGCTCCTGGATCTGCTTCGTGGCTTTCCGGGAGCGGTCGGCGAGTGCGCGCACCTCCTGCGCCACCACGGCGAAGCCGCGCCCCGCCTCGCCCGCACGGGCCGCCTCGATGGCGGCGTTCAGCGAGAGGAGGTTGGTCTGGTCCGCCACGGTCTGGATCAGCTTCACGATGGAGCCGATCTCTCCCGACTGCATGTCGAGCTCGCGGATCACCCGCGCCGAGGCGTCTGCCGCGGCCCGGATGCCGGCCATTCCCTCGCCGATCCGCACCAGCGCCTGCTGCACGCCCTCGGCCGCCTGCCGGTACCGCGTGGCCTCCTCCCCGGCCGCACGCGCGGCCTCGGTCATCTCGGCGAAGACCGCGACGACCTGGCGGGCCAGGCCCTGCGTGCGGCCCAGGTCCTCGAGCTGTGCGTGGGTGGCCTCGAACAGCCGCCGCAGGAGGTCGTTGACCCGGCCCGTCAGGCGCTGGATCTCCTGCACCGCCTCCTGGGTCCGCACGGCCTGCGCCGCGAGCTCGCCCAGCGCAGCGATCGCCGGCTCGTCGGATGCCGTCCCTGGCGGCCATGCCGGCGCCCCGGTACGCGCTGCGGACTTGCCGGAGTCCGCATCCGCAGGTGCGGACCCGGCTGCCGCCGCCCCCGGAGCTTCCGCGGCGGCTGCGGACTCCGCCGCTGCCGCGGCGGCCTCAGCGCCTGCGGCAGTGGCGGCGGAAAGCGAGGCCCGGTGGCTGAACCCCACCCAGAGCCCGCCGGCCACGGAGACCAGGAGGCCGGCCCCCCAGAGTGCAAGGCGGCCGGGGAGGCTGGGGGCCCACAGGGAGGAAGCCACGACCGCCCCGGTGATCAGGCTGCTGATCCAGGCGCGCCAGAACAACGGAATCCCTCCAATCGCGCCAGTTGGCGAAACCTTGTTTATAGTGTTATATTGTTCAGCGCTGGAGGTTGCGGTTCCTGCCCATCCGTGGTACGTGCCGGGCCCGCCGCTGTGGTAGAATGGTGGCGATGCTGACGGATCGGAAAGGTGATGTCGGGTGCTGACGCGCAGGCTCTTTCACGAGGATGCATACCGCACCGAGTTCGAGGCGAGGGTTCTTTCGTGCACGGCCGCGGCCGGGGGTTGGGAGGTCGTGCTGGATCAGACGTGCTTCTACGCGGAGTCCGGCGGTCAGCCCAGCGACGCCGGAACGCTCGGAGGGCAGCCCGTCCGCGGCGTGCACCTGGGGGAGGACGGGGCGATCGTCCACCTGGTGGACGCGCCCCTGGAGGGCTCCGTCACCGGCCGGGTGGACTGGGCCCGCAGGCTGGACGCGATGGAACAGCACACGGGCCAGCACCTCCTCTCCGCCGTCTTCGTCCACCTGTTCGGCGCCGACAC
Organism: Symbiobacterium terraclitae; assembly: GCF_017874315.1. Lineage (NCBI taxonomy): Bacteria > Bacillati > Bacillota > Clostridia > Eubacteriales > Symbiobacteriaceae > Symbiobacterium > Symbiobacterium terraclitae. The sequence goes on from NZ_JAGGLG010000033.1 coordinate 26,575, forward strand.
AGTCGCCTGGCACCTGGGCGCAGAGGCGGTCACCATCGACGTGGAGATGGACGGCCTCACGGCGGACCAGGCCGAGGAGGCCGAGCTTACCTGCAACCGGCTGATCCGCGCCGGCCTCGCGGTGCGGACCCACCTGACCGATTCGGATCGCGTCCAGCAGTTCCCCCTGCGCAAGCCGCCCGCCATCGAGGGCGAGATCCGCGTGGTCGAGATCGACGGCTACGACTGGGCGGCGTGCGGCGGCACCCACGTGCGCAGCACCGGAGAGCTGGGCCTCCTGAAGATCAAGGCCTGGGAGCGCTACAAGCGGCTGACCCGCATCACGTTCCTCGCCGGCCAGCGGGCGCTGCGCGACTACCTCTCCCTCGACCGCATGACGCGCGACCTCGCCCGGCGCCTCACGATCGGGGTCGACGACCTGCCGGGCTGGACCGACCGCACCCAGGAGGAGCTGAACAGCCTGCGAAAGCGGGTGCGCATGCAGCAGGAGCAGCTGCTCGCCATCGAGGCGAAGGAGCTCATCGCCGGGGCGCGCCGCGTCGGGCCGGCGCGGGTCGTGCGGCAGAGCTTCGGCGGCCGGCCGTTCGAGGAGCTGCGGCTCCTGGCCGGCATGGTGGCCGCCGAGCCCGGGTGCGTCGCCGTCTTCGGGACCCGTGGCGCCGTGCCGCAGTTGATCCTGCACCGCGCCGTGGACCTGCGCCTCGACGTGGGGAAGATCATCCGTGAGGTCCTGCCGCTGATCAACGGCAAGGGCGGGGGATCGCCCGTTCAGGCGCAGGGCGGCGGCAGCCGTCCCGAGCAGTTGGAGGCGGCGCTCGACGCCGCGGTGGAGCAGATCGCCCGGGCGCTGGGGCGCTGACGTGCCCGAGGAGGCGCGCTCTTGCTGGTCCCTGCGGGCAGGGCGGCTCGGCGCCGCCGGCGCACACCAGCGGTCATGCTCCTCGTCGGCCGGGCGTGCTCGCTCCGCTGCGCTCGCGCCGGCCTCCTGCGGAGCTTTGAACTGGCGCCAGCAATGCGCCTTCGCCCGCCCTGCCCGAGCCCACGGCGCAGTGACTCGCATTCCAGCGTCGCACTCGACTGGCCACGCTCGGGTGCTGGAGTAGGTGCACTGTCGGTGGCAGCTGCGGGGATAGCCGCCAGGCGGCGAGGCGCTCGCCTGCGGCGCAGCAGCACGTCGACATGAATGAAGAAGGCCGTCCCCCGGAGCCAGCGGCTCCGACGGGACGGCCTTCATGCACGTTGCAGGACCTGCCTCGCCCTACTTGAGCAGCGCCGCCGACTGGGCGGTCCACTGCACGAACGGGTTGGCGAAGATGGTGAACAGGACGACGCCCACCAGCGAGAGGACCACGGTGACGCCGATGGGGCCGCTGCGCTGCAGCGCCGGCTGGTCGCCCTTCTCCAGGAACATGACCTTGACGACCCGGTAGTAGTAGCCCACCGAGATCACCGAGTTGATCGCCATCAGCACCGCCAGCCACACGTAGCCGGCCTCGGCAGCCGCCTGGAAGAGGAAGACCTTGCCCAGGAAGCCCACCGTGGGCGGGATGCCGATCAGCGACACGAAGAAGAGCAGCAGGGCCCAGGCGTACATCGGGTTCCGGTTGGCCAGCCCCTTGAAGTCGTCCACGGCGACCCAGCCGCCCTCCTGGTCCATGTGGGTCAGGACGGCGAAGATGCCGAGGTTCGTCACGGCGTAGGCCATCACGTAGAAGAGCACGGAGGAGATGCCCTCGGCGACCTGCAGGCCCGACGCCGCCACGCCCACCAGGATGTACCCGGCCTGGGCGATGGAGGAGTAGGCCATCATGCGCTTGATGTTGGTCTGCTGCAGCGCCACCAGGTTGCCCAGGGTCATGGAGACCGCAGCGACCACGGCCCAGATGAGCGTCCAGCGCTCCGTGTACGGCGCGACGCCCAGCCCGCCCACGAAGACCCGCAGGATCGCAGCCATGGCGGCGCCCTTGGGGCCGACGGAGAAGAACGCCGTCACCGGGGTGGCGGAGCCCTCGTACACGTCAGGCGCCCAGAGGTGCATCGGCACCGCGGCCACCTTGAAGGCGAACCCGGCAATCAGGAAGACCATGCCGGTGACCAGCAGCGGCGTGAGCGCGCTGCCTGCGGCGGCGACCACGGGGCTGGCGCCCAGGAGGCTCGCCGCGATCTCCGGCAGCCGGGTGGTGCCCGTCGCGCCGAAGATCAGCGAGAGGCCGAACAGCAACACGGCCGAGGCCACCGAGCCGGTGAGGAAGTACTTGAGCCCCGCCTCGTTGGACTTGGCATCCTTGCGGAGGATGCCCGCCAGGATGTACGAGGAGATCGAGGAGAGCTCCAGGCCGATGTAGATGGTGAGCAGATCGCGGGAGGAGACCATGAACATCATGCCCAGCGTGACGGCCAGGACGATCTCATAGAACTCCATGTACGCCCCGCGCAGGAACTTGGCCACGTAGTCGGACGAGAGCAGGATGACCAGGGCGGCGATGCCCAGCAGCACGGCGTTCATGAAGAAGGTGAACCCGTCTGCGATGATCATGTTGCCCCAGTACTCCAGGGGGCGGCGTGCTGCGATGGCCGACTGGATCGTCGGGTCGGTGGCGCTCCACCAGACGGAGGCGAGCGCGAGCACGACGCCGCCCAGCGTAACCCAGACGAGGTTGCGCTTCTCCTTGACGTAGAAGTCGACGACCATGACCACCAGCAGGGTGGCCGTGATGAGCAGGTGCGGGAGGACGGCGATGTAACTCGGGTTGACCAGCTGGCTCCAACTGACTGCGCCCGTCAAGCTACATCCCTCCCAGACCCATCACCTGCGTAAGGGTCTCCACGGAGGCGGCCAGCAGGTCCATGACGGGCTTCGGGTAGACCCCGAAGAAGACGATCAGGACCGCCAGCGGGGCGAAGATGAGCTTCTCCTTCCAGTTGATGTCGGGCAGGCCGACATACTCCTTCTTCGCCTCGCCGAGGAGGACGTTCCGCATGGTCAGCAGGTGCCAGGCCGCCGTGATCACCATGCCAACGCCGGCCACGAGCACCCACAGGCCGAAGGCCGGGTAGGAGCCGGTGAGCGAGATGAACTCGCCGATGAAGCCGGCCAGGCCGGGGAGGCCCAGGTTGGCGAAGGCGACGAAGGCGGTGGCGAACGAGATCACCGGGACGGTCAGGAACATGCCGCCCAGCTTGGTCAGGTCGCGGGTGTGGGTACGCTCGTAGAACATGCCGACGGCGAAGAAGAAGAGGGGCGAGATCAGGCCGTGGGCGATGGTCACGAAGTAGCCGCCCTGCAGGGCCACCTGGGCCAGCTCAGGGCTGTTCACGGCCAGCTTGCTGGCCGCAGCCAGGGCCATGACGAAGAAGCCCATGTGGTTGACCGACGAGTAGGCAACCTGCTTCTTGAAGTCCTTCTGGGCCATGGCGGCCAGGGCGGCGTAGATGATGCCGATCACGCCGAAGACGAAGACCAGGTCAGCGTACTTCGTGGCCACCTGCGGCAGCAGCGGGTGGCTGATGCGCACCATGGCGTAGGAGCCCAGCTTCAGCAAGATGCCGGCCAGCAGCATCGAGATCGGCGTGGGGGCCTCGACGTGGGCGTCAGGAAGCCAGGTGTGGAAGGGGAACACCGGAACCTTCACGGCGAAGCCAACCAGCAGGGCGAAGAAGGCGAAGGTGGTCAGCCCGGTGATCGGCAGCTGCGAGGTCTCGGCGGCCATCCGGAGCAGGTTGAAGGTACCGACGTCGGTGACGACATAGAGGTAGATGGCGCCGACCAGCATGACGGTCGAGCCGATCAGGGTGTAGAGGAAGAACTTGATCGCCGCGTACTCACGCCGCTCGCCGCCCCAGATGCCGATGAGGAAGTACATCGGCAGGAGCACGATCTCCCAGAACACGTAGAACAGCATGAAGTCCAGGGTGGCGAAGACGCCGTTGGTGCCGGTGGCCAGGATCAGCAGCAGGATCAGGTAGTCCTTCACCCGGTTGTTGATGTACTTGTACGAGGCCAGCACCGCCAGCGGGAACAGCAGGGTCGAGAGCAGGATCATGGTGAAGGCGAAGCCGTCCACGCCCAGCGTGTAGTGGACGCCGATGGCCTCGATCCACGGCACGTGGGTGACGAACCGCATGCCCTCGGCGTACGGCTCGGTGGAGACGGGTGCGCCGGCCCACTGGGCTGCCAGGATCAGCGACAGCACGAACGGAATCAGGGTGCCGATTCCCGCGAGCCAGTACAGCAGTCGCTCCTGCGTCTTCGGAACGAAGAGCATCAGCAGGGCGAAGACCAGGGGAACAAAGATGATCAGCGACAGCATCCCCGACAGCCTCCTATCTAATGACCTGGACTAGGACCACGCCTGCCACCAGCATCGCAAAGAACGTCAGCATATACTGCTGCACGTAGCCGGTGGAGAGCCTGCGCAGGGCGGCACCCAGCGCACGGGCGATGTCTGCCCACATGGTCACCAGCGCGTCCACGACATGCTTGTCGAACCAGGCCGCCACTTCCGAAGCGTACACGGAGACCGTGCCTGCGAGGTTGACGAGTCCGTCGACCACCGCGCCATCGAACCAGGCAATCGCACGGGAGGTCGCCTGCGTGGTCTTGATCGCCACCAGATCATAGAACTCATCGACATAATACTTGTTCCGAAGCAAGCTGTAAACTGGCTTCAGCCTGGCGATCCAGACTGCACGGCTCTCCGGCTTCACCACGGCGTAGAGGTACCAGCCGAGGAAGATGCCGATCAGACCGGCCGCCGTGGCCATTCCCGTCACCATCAGCTCGGTGCTGAACTCCACGTGGTGCTCGAGCCCGGGCAGGTGCAGGAAGTTCTGGATGAAGACCATCCACTCGGCGTGGGTGAAGTGCTCGAAGAGCGGCGTGCCGAGCCAGCCGAAGAGCGCCGCCGGGACGGCCAGGATCACCAGCGGGATCGTCATCGCCGAGGGCGACTCGTGGGCGTGCTCGTACAGATGCTCATCCCTGGGCTTCCCGAAGAAGGCCAGGTAGGTGGCCCGGGTCATGTAGTAGGCGGTCAGGAAGGCCGTGGTCAGGGCCATGATGAACGGGAGCTTCGCCGCCCACTCGGGAACGGCCGAGTTGTGCCAGGTGAAGGCCGCCAGCAGCAGCTCGTCCTTGGAGAAGAAGCCGGAGAAGCCCGGGATGCCGGCCAGGGCCGCGTAGCCCACCATCCAGGTCCAGAAGGTGATCGGGATCTTCTTGCGGAGCCCGCCCATCTTGTGGAGCAGCTGGTTGTGGTGATGCGCGTGGATCACCGAGCCGGCGGCCAGGAAGAGCAGCGCCTTGAAGAAGGCGTGGGTCAGCAGGTGGAAGTTACCCGCCGTCCAGCCGCCCAGGCCGATGGCCATGATCATGTAGCCCAGCTGGGAGATCGTGGAGTACGCGAGGACCTCCTTGATGTCCCAGCGCAGCGTGGCGATCGAGGCGGCGAAGAGCGAGGTGAAAGCGCCGACGAAGGCGACCACCGCGAGCACCCACTCGGGCACCCAGCCGTAGATCATGAAGGCGCGGCCGACCAGGTAGACGCCGGCAGCGACCATCGTCGCGGCGTGGATGATGGCGGAGCCCGGCGTGGGACCGGCCATGGCGTCAGGCAGCCAGGTGTGCAGCGGGAACTGCGCCGACTTGCCGATGGCGCCCGTGAAGAGCAGGAAGGCGCCGAGGGCCAGGAGGCCCGCCATCGCCGGATCCTTGACGAGCTCGGGCACCTTCTCCGCCAAGCCGGCCCAGGTCAGGTCTCGGGCGGCGAAGAAGATGATGAAGATGCCGACCATCATGCCGACGTCGCCCACGCGGGTGGTCAGGAAGGCCTTGATCTGGCCGTACCGCGGCCAGGCCTGCTCGTACCAGTGACCGATCAGCAGGTAGGAGCAGAGGCCCATGATCTCCCAGGCGACCAGCAGCAGGAAGAGGTTGTCGGCCATCACCAGCACCAGCATGCCCATCGTGAACAGGTTGATGGCGCTGTAGAAGCGGGGGATCCGCTTGTCGCCGTGCAGGTAGGCGCTGGAGTAGAGCTGGACGCAGAAGGAGACCAGCGTGATCATCGGCAGCATCAGGGCGGTCAGGTTGTCGACCTGGAAGCCCATGTACATCTCGTACGGGCCGAAGTCCGCCCAGTGGAAGAACGCGTGCCAGGCCGGCTCGGTGTTGAAGAACACCTCGCCCGCGTGGTGCGGGTGGGCGACCACCGCCGCCAGCACGACCACGGACCACAGGAAGGTCACCAGCATGCCGCCGGCGCCCACGACCCAGGCACGGTCACGCAGGACGCCTGCGAGCGCGGCGATCGTGACGGAGACGGCCAGGGGGAGCGCAGCGATGACCCATGCGTTGTTCAGGAAAAAGTCCACGCTGTCAACCCTCCTAACCCTTCAGCAGTGTGGCCTTGTCGACCTCGACGACGTCGCGGTTGCGGACCATGGAGAGGATGATGGCCAGGCCGACGGACGCCTCCGCCGCAGCCACCGTCATGATGAACAGGGTGAGAATCGGAGCCCGTGCCGCCGTCTCGGGGTTGGCCTGCCAGTAGTAGCGGCTGAAGGTGATCAGGTTCAGGTTGACGCCGTTGAGCATGATCTCGACGAACATCAGGATCCGGACGGCGTTCTTGCGGGTGAGGGCGCCCCAGAGCCCCAGCCCGAACAGGAGGGCGCCGAGCCCCAGCGGGTAGTAAATCGGCAGCTCCACTACGACTCCGCCTCCTTCGCCGTCAGGATGATGGCGCCGATCATGGCGATCAACAGCAGAATCGAGGCGATCTCAAACGGGATCACGTAGGTGGTGAACAGGTCGGTGCCGATGGCTTTCACCGTCACCACCGACCGCTCGCCGCCACCGGCCGGCAGGTTGGCCGTGGAGTAGAGGTAGAGCATGAAGGCGGCGAAGATCGCGCCCACCACCAGCACGAACGGGTTGGAGCGCCAGAGCGTGACCCGCTCCCGCTGCTGCTGCTTGATGTCCCGCAGCCCCGAGAGCATGATCGCGAAGATCACCATCGTGGTGATAGCGCCTGCGTAGACCAGCACCTGGATCGCCGCGATGAACTCGGCCTGGAGCAGGAGGAAGATCCCGGCGACGGCGGTGAAGGAGAGTGCCATGAACAGAGCGGCGTGGGTGATCAGGGCCGCGGTGACCATCCGGTAGGTCGAGACCAGGGTGACCACCGCGAGGATGATGAAGGTCCAGAACTGGCCGCTCATGAGCAGGTCTGTTGTCACGGTTGTCCGGCCCCCTCCCCGTCTTTGCTGGCCTCCGCCGCAGGCTTGGCCTCAGCCGCAGGCTTCGTCTCCTCAGCAGGCCTGGCCTCTGCGGCCGGCTTCGCCTCAGCAGCAGGCTTGGCCTCTGCCGCCGGCTTCGCCTCAGCAGCGGGCTTGGCCTCTGCAGCAGGCGCATCCGCCGGCTCCTCCTGCGTGCGGAACTGCGGCTTCAGCTCGGGCACGTAGCCCTTGGGCAGGGGCGGCCGCCCGAGGTAGCCGTGCACGTCCTGGATGTCCTCCTCGGTGGCGTTGGTGAGGCCGTGGAAGACCCAGGGCGGCGTGCCGGCCTTCTTCTTGGCGTTCGGATCCTCGGCCTTGGAGTACTTGAGGCCCAGCCGCAGGAGGTCCTCGAACTCGAAGACGAGGTTCTCGGGCTCCACCTTGCAGAGCTCGTAGTCCATGCCCATGACCAGCGAGTCAAACGGGCAAGCCTCGACGCAGAGGTTGCAGAGCATGCACCGGGACATGTCGATTGCAAACCGGTCGGAAACCTTCTTCTTGGTCTCCGGATCCTGGTGCCATTCGATCGTGATGACGTTCACGGGGCAGGCCTCCGCGCACTGCATGCAGGAGGTGCACTTGTACTCGCCGGTGAGCAGGTCGGTCTTCTGCACCGGAATGCCCCGGAACCACGGGGGCACGTCATCCTTCACGTCGGGGTAGAACACCGTGATCGCCGGCCGGAACATCATCTCGCGGAACGTGATGTTCAAGCCGGTTACGAAGGACTTGCCTGCGCGCCACGCCTCCCCGACGAAGTTGGTAACGCCCATGCGGGATCACACCTCCCTACTAGAGCCACCAGCCCAGCAGTCTCAGGGTAAAGGAGCCAATCGTGATCGGCAGGCCATCGAATGCAACAGCGACGTACCTGAGGGTGCCGGTCAGGAAGATGTTGAACAGCGAGACCGGCAGCAGGAACTTCCAGCCCAGGTCCATCAGCTGGTCAATGCGCACACGGGGCAGCGTCCAGCGGATCCACATGGCGAGGAAGACGAAGAAGTACGTCTTGAGCAGCAGCCAGAAGACGCCGGCGATGTAGTTGAGCACGGTGCTGCCCATCGCGGCCACGCCCCACTCGTAGACGGCGGTGCCCACCGGGTTGGCGAAGGCGCCGAAGCCGTTCAGCAGGTTGCCGAGGCCCGCGAAGACCTGACCCAGCGTCGGCCCGCTCCAGCCGCCCAGGAAGAGGGAAGCTGCGATGGCCGACCAGGCGGCGAGGTGGATGTACTCGGCGAGCATGAACATGGCCCAGCGCATGCCGGAGTACTCGGTGTGGTGACCGGCGACGAGCTCCTGCTCCGCCTCGGCCAGGTCGAACGGCGCACGGTTGAGCTCGGCCAGCGAGGCGATCAGGTAGACGAGGAAGCCGATGATCTGCGGGAACAGGAACCAGCCGAGGAAGCCGCGCTCCTGCTGCGCCAGGACGATGTCGGAGAGCCGCAGCGAACCGACCATCATGACCACGCCGATGACCGACATGACCATGGTGATCTCGTAGGAGATCATCTGGGCGGCGCCGCGCATGGCACCCAGCAGGGAATACTTGTTGTTGGAGCCCCAACCGGCCATGAACGTGGCGATCACGTCGTAGCCGGTGACCGCGGCGATGAAGATGATGCCGATCTCAAAGTCCGTGGCAATCAGCTTGTCGCCGAAGGGCACGATCAGCCAGACGACGTTGGCGGAGATGAAGCCGATAAAGGGTGCGATCAGGTAGAGCCACTTGTCGACGTTGTTGGGCTGGATGTACTCCTTCACCCACAGCTTGAGCAGGTCTGCGACGGGCTGAATCCAGCCCCACAGGCCGACGCGCCACGGGCCGACGCGGTTCTGGATCCACGCGGAGAGCTTGCGCTCCAGCATGAGGCAGACGAAGAAGTGCAGCAGCCCCATGATGAGGATGACGGTGCCCTTGAGGAAGCCGCCGATCCATACCTGTGCGACGGGCGGAAGGCTGTTCCACCACTCCATGCTACCGGTCCACCTCCCCGAGCACGACGTCGATGGAGCCCAGGATTGCGATGATGTCGGCGATCTTGTGGCCGGGCACCAGGAGCGGCATCAGCTGCAGATGCGTGAAGGCCGGGGACCGCCACTTGACCTTGTACGGGTTGGCGCTGCCGTCGGAGACCACGTAGCACGCGACCTCGCCGCGGGCACCCTCGATGCGGTGATACACCTCGCCCTTGGGCGGCTTGAGGACGCGCGGCACCTTGGGCGCCATCACCGGGCCCGGGTTCTCGGCCAGCCACTGCAGGCACTGCTTGACGATGCGGGAGGACTGGAGCATCTCCTCCTGCCTCACCCACCACCGGTCGAAGCAGTCGCCGTTCTGGCCAACCGGGATGTCGAACTCCAGCCGGTCGTAGATGGAATAGGGCAGGTTCTTGCGCAGGTCCCACTTCACGCCCGAGCCGCGCAGAACCGCGCCCGAGGCGGAGTAGGCGACAGCCTGCTCAGGCGTCAGCACGCCGATGCCCTTGGTACGGTACTGGAAGATGCGGTTGCCCGTGACCAGGGCGTCCCACTCGGGGTAGACGTACGAATCGAAGTAGTTGATGAAGCCCCAGATGGTCTTGTCGGACTTATCCTCGCCGTCCTGCGGCGTGCCGATGATGCCCTCGGGCAGGTCGTTGCGCACGCCGCCGATCCGGAGGTAGTTGTAGAGCATGCGCCCGCCGGTGATCCGCTCGAAGATGGAGTAGATCTTCTCACGGTCACGCCAGCAGTACAGGAAGGGCGTCACGGCGCCCAGGTCCATGGCCATCGAGCCCAGCGCCAGCAGGTGCGAGGTGATGCGCTGCAGCTCGGCCATCAGCACGCGGATGTACAGCGCCCGCTCCGGCACCTGGATGGCGTCGCCGAAGAGCTTCTCCACGGCCTCGACGTAGCACTGCTCGTTCAGCAGCGCGGCGAGGTAGTCCGTACGGTCGGTGTACGGGATCACCTGCGGGTAGGTCTTCTGCTCGGAGAGCTTCTCAAAGCACCGGTGGAGATAGCCGACGTCGGGCTCGCACCAGGTCACCTGCTCGCCGTCGAGCTTCACCATGAGGCGAAGCACGCCGTGGGTCGAGGGGTGCTGCGGGCCCATGTTGACCAATAGCTCTCTTGTCCGTTCCACGTTTACACCTCCGCACCGGGCCTACTCGGCGAAGCGGTGCCGCACGAGCCGCGGGCGCTTGGGTCGCCGATCGGTGAAGTCCTTCAGCAGCGGATGGCCACCCTGCCAGTTGTCCGGGAGCAGGATCCGGCGGTGGTTGGGGTGGCCCTCAAAGCGGATGCCGTACATGTCGTAGGTCTCCCGCTCGTGCCAGTTGGCGCCGGGGTAGAGGTTGGAGATGGACCAGATGCGGGCGCCCGTGCGGGGCAGGTCGACCTTGATGTGAATCGAGCGGGCACCGACCTCGGCCGGATCGATGCGCGCGAGGCTGGTGACGAGGGTCAGGCGGTCCTGCCAGTCGATGGCGGACACGACGCTGCAGTACTTGTAGCCGGCATCATAGCAGGCGCGCACCGCCTCCTCGTACCGCTCCCTGGGGACGAGGATCTCGGTGTCGCCGTTGACGTGCGTGGTGAACTGGGCGTCAGGAAAACGCTCCTTCAGAAAGTCCAAGCGGACTCACCCCCTGGAGTACTCTGGACAGCGAAAGCGGGGCAGACAGAGGTGCGTTGGCGGGTCATACCCAGTGGAGCACACCCTTCTTGTACGCGTAGAAAAGCCCCGTCGCCAGCACCCAGAGGAAGAGGAACATCTCGATCAGGGCTCCGGCACCGAGGGTATCAAAGACGACAGCCCACGGATACAGGAAGATGGCTTCCATGTCGAACACGAAGAATGTGAGTGCGAACACATAATAGCGAATATTGAAGTTTACGAGTGCGTCGTCGTAGGGCAGCTCGCCGCATTCGTAGGTCTCCAGCTTCTCGCCCTGGAAGGGGTTCCGGGGCGCAAAAAGCTTCACAATCCCGTAGTTCATCAAGGTGAAGCCGACGGCAACGATAATGGTCGCCACCAGGTCAACGTAGGAATAGCTCACCGGGCAAAACCCCTTTCACCGACCTCCGGCCAAAAGGCAGGGCAAACGGCCCTGCCCCCTGTGACGCTAACCCTTCGTAATGAGGCCGCGCTTTCCGGTCTTGATCATCTCCTGGATCTCCATGAGGCCCTGCAGCAGCGCCTCAGGCCGCGGCGGGCACCCCGGGACGTACACGTCGACCGGAACGACCTTGTGTACGCCGTCGACCACGTTGTAGGTGTCCCAGTACGGGCCACCGTTGGAAGCGCAGGCGCCCATGGCGATGACGAACTTGGGCTCCGACATCTGGTCGTACAGACGCCGGACCACGACCGCCATCTTCTCGTTAACGGTCCCGGCGACAATCATCACGTCGGCCTGGCGGGGCGACATGCGCATCGCCTCAGAGCCGAAACGGGCGATGTCATACTTCGAACTCGAAGCAGCCATCATCTCGATCGCGCAGCACGCGATCCCGAAGCCCAGCGGCCACGTGGAGTTGCCGTATCCCCAGCCCAACACCTTCTTGATGACGTTGGGCAGCTTGCCTGCGATGACGTTCTGATTGACCACATCGACCTCGGACACGACGACGGGGTCGTTGAGCCAATCGAGCTCCTGGGCTTTGGTCTGGCTCATTGTGTCACCTCCTCGCCCGTGGACTACTCTATTAGCACTATCCCTTGGACCATGAGTCGCAGGACCATGAGTCGCACGCCAATGCCCATTATACGGTCTGGTTTCTTCAAGAGTCAACGACGATAGGGTGCGAAGGGGCTATAGCCAACAGGCAGGGCGGATGAAAAAGCGTTATCCCGTTGATGCAGGCCTCGCATATTGACCACAAATTGACTACAGCCCTGCAGCCAGGAGCGCGCGCAGCGCCGCCAGCGTGCCGGAGCGCCCTGGCGGCAGAGCCAGACCTTCCCTGTCGATCAGGTAGTCGGTGACGAAGAACACGTCGATGCCGAGGCCGGCCGCCGCCCCGTCCTCCTGGACGTCGTTGCCCACCATGAGGCACTCGCCGGGCGCCCTCCCGATGCGCTCCAGCACCTCCGCATAGTATTGGGGATGGGGTTTGCACGCATGCATCTCCTCGTAGACGGTGATCAGGCGCCAGGGCAGGTCGTCCACCTCGATCCAGCGCATCCGCTCCTCAATGGCCATGCGCGGGAAGAGCGGGTTGGTGGCCAGGACGACCTCGTATCCCCGCTCCAGGGCGGTCTCCACCACGGAGCGGGCGATGCCTGGCAGCCCGGTGCAGGTGGAGCGCAGGGCGGGGAACTGCTCCCGGTAGAACGCGTCGAAAACCGGCATCAGCGCCTCCCGGTCCACCCCCACCCGGGGAAAGAAGGCGTTGGCGAAGACCTCGGCGTTGGTCAGGCCGGGGTCAGTGTTGCGGATCATCTCGCCGGTCGCCGCCCAGACGTGTTTCACCAGCTCCGCGGGCGGCACCAGGTGACCGGCGTACGCCCCTAGCGCCCGCATGTACTGCCGGACGAACGCGTCCGTGTCGATGGGCAGAAGGGTGCCATCCAGATCGAACAGGATCGTCTTGATCAAGAGGTTCACCTCATCGTTGTGCTCATGCCTGGGGTAATTGGGCGCGCAACCGCCGAGTCCCTGCCTGGAGCGTGTCAGAGCCGATGTCGAGGCGAGTGTCGAACGGTTTACTGGCTATGTGGGTGTGCAGCCTCTTGAACTCCACCCCTCCGATGACTATCATGGGTGTAGACTGAATGGACTGATGTTTCTGCTAATTATTTGGAGGGATGCTCGTTGCCGCTGTCTCGCCTGAGGCACCTTCTGGAACAGCAGCAGTACCGTGAGGCCCGACTGGAAGGAGAGCGCCTGATCCACCAGGGAACGCTTACCGCCGAGGAGCTGGCCCGGGCATACAAGGGCACTGCAGTCGCTAGCTACTATCAGCGGGACATATTCGCGGCAATCAAGCTGGGAGAGTATGCGCTGACGGCAGCCGAGCAATCTGCTGACCAGGAGCTGATCACCAAGTGCCGGTACGACCTGGCAGAGTATTACGCTGTTCTGGGCGATTACCCCCGGGCATGCGACCATCTGCTTACCTGTCTCAACGACCTGCAGTACACACCCGGCCTCGTCGAGCTAGAGGCACGTGTGCACCATAACCTGGCGCTAATCTTCCGTTACCGGCGCCAGTACGATGACGCGCTGGGTTCGCATCACCTGGCCGTGGATCTGCTTATGCGCTGTGGCAACTGGCCGCTATTAATGGAAGGGATGCGCGGTATCGTCTACTGCCACCTCGCCCGGAAAGAACCGGAGGAGGCCCTGGCATACATTCAGAACCTGGAACAGTTGCTGGAAGAGCATCCAGACGATCAACTGGCCGCCAGCCTGCTCACAGACTGGGCTTACTATTACCAGCAAACCGGCGACCTGAAGCGCTCCATGCAGTACTGCACGGCCGCGCTCTCACCGGGCAGCCCCGGAGTCGATGACCACGTACTGGCGACCGCGGCGGTCATCGCCGGCGAGAACGCCCTGATTCTGGAGCGGTACGAGGAGGCCCGCGTCTTCGCCAACCTGGCGGAGCACTACGCCCTCGAGGCGAGGCAGGCGGCGCTGATGAACCGGGCAACGGCCCTCCGGCGCAGGCTGCACGAAATGGGATATGTCGACTCGTAATCGCGATGCCTGGTGGCCTTTGGGCCACCAGGTAATCGGACACACTCTTGCCTACAGATTATTCCGGGTCATGACAAGTTTTCGCAAACCCGCAATTCGGGTTCGGGCGCAGAAAGCAAGAAGAGACCCGGTACCATGTACCGGGCGCCCGAATGAAAGAACCGCATTCCCATGGAAGGGGGAGAAGTATGCGTCGCATCCTGATCAGCCTGTTCGTGATGGCCAGCCTGCTGGCGATCGCAGCGACGGCGTTGGCCGAGCCGCGGACCGCTGGACCTACCATTTGGTAAGACACTGTTCACGTACACCGGGGCCTGTCCTCGCTGCAGGAGGACGGGCCTCAGTCCTTGTTGCCCTGAGACCGCCCCCGGATCATCAGCACCAGCTCCTCCGGGGTGATCCGCGCCTCGGCAGCCATCGAGATCGCCTCGGCGTACTGGATCATCTGCGCCGGGGTCACGTCCACCGGCGCGCTCTCCATGCGGCCCCGGGCGTAGAAGGAGAGCGGGATCCCGGTGATGGAGACCATCTGGGCCAACACCATCGGACCCACCTCGCAGTAGCCCGCGATGATGTCGTTCAACGCCCGGACCGACAGCCCGAGCTGGTAGGCCACCACCGGCCGGGTGAAGATCGTCGGGAACTGTTCGCACAGGAAATCGACCACCCGTGCGAAGCGCTGCTCCACCGTCTCCAGTTCGATCTCGTTGCGGACCCGGGCCGGAAGCGCCTCGTACCAGCGTGCGAAGCGCTGCCCCACGGTCCAGGCCTGCCCTCCGATCAGCAGTGCGGCCCGGTCGTCGTACGGCGGTGCGTGCACCTCCCCCAGGATGAACGCAACGCTGACGCCCAGGGCCTTGGCCAGGCGCCCCAGCGCGTCGATCGTCGGGTTGACCTTGGCGCCCTTCTCCAACTGCGAGATGTACCCCACGGCGAGTCCGCTCTTCTCGCTCACCTGCTGCAGAATCATCCCCTGCTGATTCCGAGCCCAGGCGAGCCTTTCCCCCATGGTGCTGTGCACGGTCGACTCCCCCCCTTTGCCAGGCGCTTGAGTCGTTGCCGGAATAAGGGACTCAGTTTGATTCTAGCAACAGGGGGATATCCGGTCAATAGTTTACAGATTATTTTGTGTTTCGCTTACAGATTAAAAGCGTCCCCTGGCCGGAGGCCGGGGGACGCCCTTGCACAAGCGTATGTGAGAATCGTCCTATGCGTCGCCGAAGCTGATGCCGATCGCCCTGGCCGCCCGGACCAGCTCGCCGTCCACGGGTACCGGCCGCACCTTGCCGCCGACGTCCTTGATCGGGACGTGGGTGATGATCCCGTTCTGGAGGACCACCACCTCGCCGTAGGTCCGGTTGATGGCCAGTTCCGCCGCGGCGATGCCGTACCGGCTGGCGAGGATGCGGTCGTAGGCCGTCGGGCTGCCGCCCCGCTGCAGGTGGCCCAGCACGGTGACCCGTGACTCGAGCCCGGTCATCGCCTCCAGCCGGGTCGCCACGTACTGGCCGATGCCGCCCAGGCGCTTGGGGTCGTGGCTGCCGGCCACCGTCTGCTTGACCACCAGCTCGCCCTCCGGCGTCCGGGCACCCTCGGCCACCACGATGATGGAGAAGGGCTTGCCCGCCTCGCGCCGCTGGTTGACCTTCGCCGCGACGGCCTCGAGGGTGAAGGGGATCTCCGGGATCAGGATGGCGTCCGCGCCGCCGGCGAGGCCGGAGGCCACGGCGATCCAGCCCGCGTACCGGCCCATCACCTCGAGCACCATCACGCGGTGGTGGGACTCGGCAGTGGTGTGCAGCCGGTCCAGCGCCTCCGTGGCGATGCTGACCGCGGTGTCGTAGCCGAAGGTCTGGTCGGTGGCGTGCAGGTCGTTGTCGATGGTCTTCGGCACGCCGATCATGGGCAGGCCCCGCTCGACGCACATGGAGGCAACGGCCAGCGAGCCCTCGCCGCCGATGACGACGATGCACTCGAGACCCAGCGCCTCCGCGTGCCGCACGCAGTCCTCAAAGCGGTCCTCCCCGTGGAAGTTGAAGGGGTTGTCCCGGTTCGAGGTGCCGAGGATGGTGCCGCCCCGGGGAAGGATGCCCGAAATGGCCTGCCCGTGCAGCACCTGGAACTCGCCCTGCACAAGGCCCTTGTACCCGTTGCGGAAGCCAATGACCTCGATCTTCTCGGCCTGGAGCCGCTTCACGAGCGCGCGGATGACCGCGTTCAAGCCCGGTGCGTCTCCGCCGCCTGTCAGCACACCGACACGCCGCATACTCTGACCCTCCTATTATAGAACGATGAAGTGCAGAAATCGTCTTTGTTCACCATAGCACGGATTGGAAAGCACATTCAATCGTGCCTTGTGACTACAAGGACCAGCGCGGGATACCTAAGAGCGCTACCGGCCCCGGCTCAGGGGGGGTAATCCCTGAGCCGGGGCCGGCGGCCGGAACCAGCCTTATACCGCGGCCTCCAGCGCCTGTTCGAGGTCGGCAAGGATGTCGTCGATGTGCTCGGTGCCCACCGACAGCCGCACCATCTCCGGGGAGACGCCGGCGGCGCGCTGCTCCTCCTCGGAGAGCTGCTCGTGCGTCGTCGAGGCCGGGTGGATCGCCAGCGACTTGGAGTCGCCCACATTGGCCAGGTGCGAGAAGAGGCGCAGCGACTCGATGAAGCGCCGGCCCGCCGGCGCACCGCCCCGGATGCCGAAGGCGAGGATCGCCCCCTGACCCCGGGGGAGGTACCGCTGGGCCAGCTGGTAGTAGGGGCTCGACTCCAGGCCCGGGTAGGTGACCCACTCCACCTTCGGGTGCTGCTCCAGGTACCGGGCGACGGCCAGGGCGTTGGCCGAATGGCGCTCCATGCGCAGGTGGAGCGTCTCCAGCCCCTGGATGAACAAGAAGGCGTTGAAGGGCGAGAGCGCGCCGCCCAGGTCCCTCAGCAGGCTGACCCGGGCCCGCAGGATGTAGGCCTGCTCGCCGAGGTCGGCGTACCGCAGGCCGTGGTAGGCCGCGTCGGGCTCCGTGTAGAGCGGGTGCTTCCCGGCCCCCCAGTCGAAGCGGCCGCTGTCGACGATCACCCCGCCGATGGCCGTGCCGTGCCCGCCGATGAACTTGGTGGCCGAGTGGATCACGATATCCGCCCCGTGCTCGATGGGCCGGCACAGGTAGGGCGAGGCGAAGGTGTTGTCCACGATGAGCGGCAGCCCGTGCTCGTGGGCGACGGCGGCCACGGCCGCGATGTCCAGGACGTCGCACCGGGGGTTGCCGATGGTCTCGGCGTAGATGGCCCGCGTCCGCTCGGTGATGGCCGCCCGGAAGTTCTCCGGGTCGGAGGGGTCGACGAACTTCACCGTGATGCCCAGCCGGGGCAGGTTGTGGGCGAACAGGGCGTAGGTGCCGCCGTAGAGGCTGGAGGCCGCCACGATCTCGTCGCCCGCCCGGGCCAGGTTGAGGATGGCGTACAGCTCCGCGTTCTGCCCGGAGGCTACCGCCAGCGCCCCCACGCCCCCCTCCAGGGCCGCGATGCGCTTCTCGAACACGTCGGTGGTCGGGTTCATGATGCGGGTGTAGATGTTCCCCGCCTCCTGCAGGCTGAAGAGCCGGGCCGCGTGCTCCGTGTCCCGGAACACGTAGGAAGTGGTCAGGTAAAGCGGCACCGCACGTGCCCCCGTCGCATCCACCTCATGGCCGGCGTGAATCGCCAGCGTCTCCAACCGGTACCGCTGTTCCGTCACTGCAACCACTCCCCCTCTGTCAGATTCGCCGTGGCTGCATCCTACCACGGGAGAGGAACGGGATCAAGCGACTGTTCTACCGTGTGAGAACAGTCAGGGCAGAGTATACAGGGGCCGCCCGGCACGTGCCGGCGGCCCCGTCCTTACATCCGCACGTCCAGCAGAAGGCCCTTGATCTCGTCCACCGCGGCCAGGATGGCCAGCCGGTCCTGCTCCTGCTCGAGGACCAGGCGGGAAAGCTCCTCCAGCCGCTGGTCCACGCGCCGGATGGTCACCATCGTCCGCTGTTCCCACGCCTGGGAGTCCCACTCCAGGTCCTGCCGCACCTCCAGCATATGGCGGGTCAGGTCGCGGAAGAGGCGGCCGATGGCGTCGCGGTAGAGGCGCAGGTCGTTCTGGCTCAGCGATTCGGTGAGGCGCCGCCCCAGCTCGTCGATCTCCTGCAGCGCCTGGTCGATGCGCTCGTTGAAGTGCATTGCGTGGCTGCGCGCCAGCTGCTCTCGGAAGGGCACGCGCGCCGAGGCCGAGGCCCTCTCGCCGTGGCCGGTGGTCGCCACTCGGGTCAGACCGGTCATCAGGCGGACCCGGTCCATGGCCACACCCCCCTCAGTCCTGCCCTTCCAGCTCGCTCACCGCGGCGAGGATCTCCGTGGTGGACGGGTTTCCCGGCTGCACCCAGCGGACGACCCCGTTCCTGTCGACCAGGAAGACCGTCCGCGCGATCTGCCCCAGGGGCCCCAGCACGCCGTAGGCGGCGGCCACGCGCTTGCCCTCGTCCGCGCAGATCGGGAACTCGAAGCCGTTGTTCTGGGCCCACCGCCGGTGCGAATCCAGGCTGCCGGGGTTGACCGCCACCACCTGCACCCCGCGGGAGGCGTACGCAAGCGCCGCGTCGCGCGCTGCACAGAGCTGCCGCGTACAACCGGGCGTGTTGTCCCTGGGATAGAAGATGAGCAGGACGCGCCGCTCTCCCCGGAGTGCGGAAAGGGTGAACCGGCCCTGGGTGGATTCCAGGGTGAAATCAGGGGCGAGCTCGCCGGGCTGGATCATCTGCGCCATCCCTCCCAATGCCGGTTTCCACGGCTATTCGCCGCGGAGCGCCCATCTCCTGCCAGGGGACGCTCAGTGCCGCACGGGGTGGCCCAGGAAGGCGGCGATCGGCTCGGCCAGGCAGTGCGCCTCCAGCAGCGCAGCCCGGTGCCCGGCCAGCGAATCCAGTGTCAGGACCTCCGCACGCCCGCCGTAGGCACGGATCAGGTCGGCGAACTCGCGGCTGACGGCCGGGGGGAAGAGGATGTCGGAGGAGACGGGAATGAGCAGCACCTCCGCGGAGATCTTCTGGGCCGCGACGTCCAGGTCGCGGTTGCCATAGGCCACGTTGTGCAGCAGCGCCATGCGGGCCGTCCAGGAGAGGTGGGCGGGATCCAGCAGGCGGGCCAGCCGCTCCGCCTCGGCCTCGACTTCGGCCTGGAAGGCGTAGCGCCCGTCGGGCGCGGCCCACGGGTGGGGCGAGTCCGTCGCCGTCCGCCGGCCCCAGACGGCGTCCAGCCAATCATTGGAGGAAGAGAGCGCAAGATAGAGCCGCAGCGCGTGGCGGAGGCCGTCCCGCGGGGAGGAGGCGATCGCGTCGATGGCCCCCTGGCAGACGGCCAGAGAGAAAAGCGGCGTGGCCTGATGGCCGCTGGCCACCGCCACGACCTGCTCCACCTGGTCGGGGAAGGTCACCGCCCACTCCAGGGCGTGAAAGCCTCCGGTCGACGGGCCGGCCACGCAGGCCAGCCGCTCGATGCCCAGCTCGGTCAGCAGCTGGTGCTGCAGCCGCACGTTGTCCCGCACCGTGATCTGCGGAAACGCGCTGCCGTACGGCTGCCCCGTCTCCGGGTCGCAGGTGCCCGGCCCGGTGGTGACGACCGCCGGATCGTGGAGGTTGGGATTGCACAGCGCGTCCGCCGCCACGATGAAGTAGCGGTCGGTGTCGAACGCGCGCCCGGGGCCGACCAGCGGCTCCCACCAGCCGGGACGGGAGTCGGACGGGCTGCTCGCGGCGTGGCTCGTGCCGAGGAAGGGATGGCAGAGCAGCACGGCGTTGTCCCGCTGCGCGTTCAGCCTGCCGTAGGTCTCATAGCTCACCGTGGCCGAGATCGTCTCCCCCACCTCCAGCCTGAGCCGGTCGGTGGTGAAGCGATGCCTGGGTATGGTCACGCGGGTTGTCGCCTCCTGAGCGCGCAGACTGGGCACACGAAGCCCTTCTCGTCTGCGCAGGTGCTCAGGATTTTGGCGCAGAGGCGCCCGATCTCCTGTTTCGGCGAGGCGGGGATTGCTGGCTTCCAGTTTTTTTCTGCCCCTGCCGGCCGAAACGGCAGTGGGGCAGCAGCGGGCACTCGCCGCATTGCGGCTTCCTGGCGTGGCAGACCTGCCGGCCATGATAGATGAGCCAGTGGTGCGCCTGCGACCACAGCGCGCGCGGGATGCGCCGCATCAGTTGCTGCTCGGTCTCCTCCGGCGTCTTCGCATCGGCGAGTCCCAACCGGTTCGCCACGCGGAAGACGTGCGTGTCGACGGCGATCGCCGGCACGCCGAAGGCGTTGGAGAGCACGACGTTGGCCGTCTTGCGGCCCACGCCGGGCAGCTGGATCAGCTCCTCCATCGTCGACGGCACCTCGCCGCCGTGCCGCTCCAGCAGCAGCCGGCTCAGCGCCTGGATGTTCTTCGCCTTGCTCTGCCACAGCCCGCAGTCGCGGATCATCTCGCCGATCTCGTCCACGGTGAGCGCGGCGAAGTGCTCGGGCCGGTTGTACTTCGGGAAGATCCGGGCCGTCACGATGTTGACCCGGGCGTCGGTGCACTGCGCCGAGAGCACGGTGGCCACCAGCAGTTCGAAGGCGTTCCGGTGGTTGAGCGCGCACTTCGCGTCGGGGTACATCTGCTGCAGTCTCTCGAGGATGGCCTGGGTATCCGCTCGCCTGGCTGCCATACCGTCACTCCTGTTCCTCTGCTGTGCGGGCGTCCCGCCGTGGCGCCGTGCGGCGTCCAAAAGAGGATCGTCCGTCGCGAAAAGGGGGTTGAGGCTGCATGTCCGCAGATCTGGAGCGCATCGCCCGCGGGCTGTCGTCGCCCGACCCGGGGGAGCGGCTCGCCGCGGCCCGTTCCCTGGAGGCGCAGATGGCCGCCCTGCTGGAGGCCGGTGCGACCGACTGGACCCCGCTGGCCGGCCGCCTGCTCCCGCAGCTCGTGGCCGGACTGGGGGATGCGGAAAAGGGCGTGCAGGTCCACTGCGCCAACTGCCTGCAGTTCCTCGCCTACCAGTCGGATGCGGTGCTCCCCGCCCTGCGGGAGGCCCTGGCGCCCCCGGAGGAGCGGCGCGCCTGGGCCGCAGCCTTCGTCGCGGCGCGGCTCGGCCTCTGGTCGGCCGAAGTCGGCCGGGCCCTTGCCGCCGCCATGGGCGCCCCGGACCGGGACATCCGCTGGGCTGCCGCCGGCCATGCGCTGGCGCTGGGCCGGTCGCACCCCGACTGCGTGGAGGTGGTCAAGGGCGTGCTGCGGGCGCCCTCCCCCGCCGCCCGCAAGATGGCCGCATACTGCCTCGGGGCGATGGGCGGGTACGCGGACGTGGCCGGCGTCCTGGCCGGGCGGCTGACCGACCCCGACCGCGACGTCCGCCGGGCGGTGGTCCTGGCCCTCAACCGGCTGCCGCAGGTCCCGCCGGAGCTGCAGCGGGCGGTGGCCGCCCTGCGGCACGACCCTGACGCGTTCGTGCGCCGGGCGGCGGACGCCGTGGCCCGCCGGTGGGGCCTATAACCTTTGGTCGCCGGCCCCGCCGGGACCGGTGCGCCGGCAGGAAATTTCGCATCAGGAGGATACCCGATGACAACCCGCTTTGAACGCTCGGCAGCCTACTACGAACGAGCCCTGGCCCGCATCGTCGGCGGCGTGAACTCGCCCGCCCGCTCCTTCAAGGCGGTGGGCGGCGGCGCGCCGGTCTTCATGCAGCGCGGCCGGGGGCCCTACCTTTACGACGTGGACGGCAACCGGTACATCGACTACCTGGCGGCCTACGGCCCCGGCATCCTGGGCCACGCCCACCCCGAGATCGTCGCCGCCATCGCACGGGCCGCTGAAGGGGGCACCCTCTACGGCACCCCCACCCCCTGGGAGGTGGAATTGGCCGAGCGGCTCCACGCCGCGCTCCCCTCGCTGGAGCGGATCCGCTTCGTCTCCACCGGCACCGAGGCGGTGATGTCCGCGGTGCGGGTCGCCCGGGCCTTCACCGGCCGACCGAAGGTGATCAAGATGGAGGGCTGCTACCACGGCCACTCCGACTTCGCCCTCATCGCCGCGGGCTCCGGCCCGTCGCAGCTGGGCACGCCCGACTCCGCCGGCGTCACCGAGGGGGTGGCGCGCGACGTGATCACCGTCCCCTACAACGACCTCGACAGCCTTGGCGAGGCCCTGGACGCCTGGGGCCGCGAGGTGGCCGCGGTGATCATCGAGCCCATCGTGGGGAACTTCGGCGTGGTGAACCCCGCCCCGGGCTACCTGGAGGGCGTGAAGCGGCTCGCCCACGAGCACGGCGCCCTGCTGATCTTCGACGAGGTGATCACCGCGTTCCGCGTGGCCTACGGCGGCGCCCAGACCCTCCTGGGGGTGGAGCCCGACCTCACCGCCCTGGGCAAGGCCATCGGCGGCGGCGTGCCGCTGGGGGCCTACGGCGGGCGGGCGGAGATCATGGACTGGGTCGCTCCGCTGGGGCCCGCCTACCAGGCGGGTACCCTCGCGGGCAACCCGCTCTCCATGCAGGTGGCCCTGGCCGCGCTGGAGATCCTGGGGCGCCCCGGGGTCTACGAACGGCTGGAGGCGGAGTCCGCCTACCTGGCGGACGGCCTCGTGGCCATCGCCCGGCGGCACGGGCACACGGTGCAGCTGGGCCGCGCCGGCTCGATGTTCACCCTCTTCTTCTGCGACGAGCCGGTGACCGACTACAAGGGGGCCGAGCGCTCCGACCCCCAGAAGTTCGCCGCCATGTTCCGCGGCTTCCTGGACCGCGGGGTCCTGCTGGCGCCGAGCCGGTTCGAGGCCTGGATGCTCTCAGTGCAGCACACCCGGGCCGATCTGGATGAGACGCTGCAGATTGCCGACGAGGTCCTTCGGCAGATGGTCCGGTAGAGCGGGCTAGGGCTGCAGGAACTGAGTCGAGCGCGATAGCCACCGCCACGCCTGCCAGCAGCGCCAGCACAAAGGCCAGACCCGCCCGCCCGGTCTGTACGCAGAGGGCAGCCCGTATAGCCAGCCCCGAAAGCATCACCATCCAGACCCAGAACCTCAGCCCCACCAAGACCGAGGCGGAACAGTATGAGGTTAAGCGGAGCCTGGAGCAGAGCCGGAAGTGCGGCAAATCCCAGAGTGGACAGCAGCGCCCGGCCGTCATTGCCAAATAGTGTGGCGAGGGAAGGACCATTCCTTTTAGGGGTGTATAGGGTTTCACATGTGGGGTCCGGCGGACAGGGGGGTTCACCACTGGTAGTTCAGATGATCCGGTAGGACCGACCGCCCTATCAGGAGGCGTCCGCGCAGAACCGACAACTTGACCAACGCCATTCCGGCCCCTCTTGGGTCCGGTAGGTAAACGGCCCCAACCGCGCCTGCACGGGCTCTCTGTCTAGTCTGAGTGACACCACCACAACCCTGCCACTCGCTTAGGCTTCCGAAATGCATGCCACTTCCCTGTCCGCGTCTCCGCGGTCACGCAGCACCACATTCCCGCCGACAAGTTAATTGTGTACGTTTCCATATGTATCATAAGATCCGGGTGCCCGCGAGGGTATACCCGGATTTTGTCTCTAGGAGCCTGTCTGAGTAAGCCAGTTCTGTAGGAGCAAAAGGGTTCGGTGTCCAATGTCTTCAGCATGAGCAAGAAGACGTATCGACCGTAT